>NZ_JADBSZ010000360.1:0-7116 GCF_020246425.1 Microcystis sp. M079S1 | reverse complement strand
GACACTCCGCACTTCAAAATGTAGTATAAAGTAGCATAAACTCATTCAAGAAAAAATAAGTAAAAATACTCAGAGAATTAGTCCCAAAAAAGTGAGACAATCAAAAAGCTCAAAAATCTATTAAAGGTACAAAAATTGTCTGCTATCTCAGAGGTAAAAATTAAAAACCTAGATCACTTAGGAATAGTAGCCGGGCTAATTGACGAAATAGGAATAGTTGAAATAATCAACTCTAAATTAGGAATCGACCCCCGAGAAAAAATTTCAGCAGGAACAGTGGTCAAAGCTATTCTAATCAATGGATTAGGATTGGTTTCAAGACCTTTATACTTATTTAGTCAATTTTTTGAAGATAAAGGAATCGAAGAATTATTGGGAGAAGAAATAAAAACCGATTATATCAATGATGATAAAATTGGGAGAGTCATGGATGAATTATACAAACATGGACTGAATGATATCTTTATAGAAGTTGTCTTATCGGTCATCAAGAAATTTAAAATAGAGACAAAATATTCTCATCTAGATGCCACATCATTTCATCTAGATGGAGAATATAAAAGTGAAGAAAAAAAAGAGAAAGAAGAAGAAGAGATTATCAAAGAAAGACCAATAATTATTACCAAAGGATATTCTCGTGACCATCGACCAGATTTGAAACAATGCGTCTTAGACTTAATAACAACCCAGGATGGAGACATACCATTATTTGTGAGAGTCGGAGATGGAAATGAAGCAGGGTAAGCTGTCTTTGGCAAAATCTTAGTAGAATTTAAAAAACAAATAAAATTTGACAGTATTATGGTCTGTGACAGTGCCTTATATAGTCAAGAGAATCTTCAACTAATTCAATATCTAAAATGGATAAGTAGAGTTCCCATGACGATAAAAAGAGCCAAAGAATTAGTCCAAAATGCAGAAATGGAAGAAATAGATGCCAAGGAAAGAGAAAAAAGGGCAGAGCTAAATTTAGAAGGATATACCTGGAAAGAAGAAAAAGTGACTTATGGAGGAATCTAACAAATCTGGCTAATAGTAACCAGTGAAAAAAGACAAATAAGTGACTTAAAAAACTAGAAAATAACCTTAAAAAAGAAAAAGACAAAGGGGAGAGAATTCTCAAGAGCTTGCAGAAAGAAGAGTTTGAAAATCCCCAACAAGCCCGATATAAATTAAGAGCAATTAATCAAAAACTAAACCTCGTTAAAATCCTAAAAATTGACCTAATTGCCAGTCAATCAAAAGACCATAAAACGATTTATAAAATTAGCGGCGTAGGGCAAGAAAAAACTGAATAGATAGTCAGAAGAAGAAAGGAAGCAGGCAGATTTATTTTAGCAACTAACTTAGTTGATGAAGAAGACAAATTAGACCCAGCCGAAATGGTGACAACTTATAAAAATCAACATTCTTGTGAAAGAGGATTTAGATTTTTGAAAGTTCCTTTATTTTTTGCGTATAGTTTCTTTGTTAAAAAAACGGAAAGAATCGAGACAATGTTATTCTTGATGTCTTGCTGCTTGTTAGTCTATAACCTCGGACAAAGAGAACTAAGAAATAGCTGAAAAAGAGCCAAGGCTGGAGTCAAAAATCAAGTCAATAAATTAACGAGTCGTCCCACAATAAGATGGATATTTCAATGTTTTCAGGGCATTCATATTTTTATTTTGAATGGGGTCAAGCCAATTGTCAATTTAACTGAAGAGCGCCGTTTTATTTTAAATTTTCTGCCTTCATCTTGTCAAAAATATTATCTGTCATCTTAGTCTAAATAACAAAGCAACAAAGTTGATAACAATTGAGTAATATGCTTATAGGAGAGTCACTACTCCTCGAATTGTTGTGACTTAGTTTAACTCTTTGAGCCGAAAAAACATTTGGTATTTTATGATTTCTCCTCAACATCTGATTGGTTGAGTATTTTTTTTTGATTATTCTGATTTTTTTTCTTTGAAAAGACCTGTAGTGTTTTATACTTCAAAGTGAAGTGCGGAATATGGGTTATAATCTAGCCATTACCCCGCGCTCCCGGTCGGGATGAGAAATCTATGATGACCGCTCTCTACGAAGAAGATTTTGTTCTCTGGACGGAAAAAACCGCCGAACTGTTAAAGCGAAAAGAGTTTGACAGGGTGGACTGGGAAAACCTGATCGAGGAAGTGGAGTGCATGGGAAAAAGCGAGAGACAGGCAATAACGAGTTTATTAACCGTTTTAATCGAACACTTGCTCAAACTATCCTATTGGGAATCGGAAAAAGAACGGAATGCCCGTCACTGGATAGTGGAGATCGCAGCTTTCCGAGCGCAATTAGAACAAAAAATAGATAGTGCCACCCTCGTCAACCATGCCCGCGATTCTTGGGAAAAAGCCTATTTAACCGCTAGAAAATCCCTGATTAACGCCAGAATCGTCGATAAAAATGCGATTACCCTAGAGTTTATATTCACTCTCGAACAGGTATTAGACGGGGACTGGTTCCCGATCGATATCGAACCTTTTTTGGAAACCCGTCCATAAATTGCAGTCATATCCCCGCAAAAAGATTAGGATTATCAGCAAATATAACCGAATATGAACGATATCGAGCAACTCCGCGGTCAAATCATCGAACGCTACCAACAATTATCGGCACTCGATCAGGTGATCGTCCGTCTTTTTTCCCTAATCTATGAGCCGATCGCCCGCACCACTTTTCTAGACTGTTTGAATGAAACCCCTTACCGCGACGAGAAAAACCGGCGATTTAACGCCCAAACCCTGAAATCCCATTTAGATCGCCTCCTAGAAGCGGAAGTAATCATCCAGGACAAAGGCTACGGGCCGCGCTGTCATCCCCTCCTCGTCGAGATTGCCAGCCGTGATAGCATTAGCAAGGGAGAATTCAAGCGTTTTGCCGAGATTATCAAGGCAAAACTGGCGCAACCCCGAACTCGTTGGGATGAAAGCCTAGTTTTTCAGGGAAAAGAGCAATTAATCCGAGAAATACGTCTGGCCATCTATAGTCAGGATTTCGACTCGATCGAACAACAAATCGCCGATTATCAGAAAACCAGCTATTCTTCCTCAAAAACCAGCCTAGAAGACCTTCTCATCCTCATCTACGATAACCCCTTCGATGGGGATTGGTTACGGACGCAACCGACCAAATTTCAAGCCCTAGCACTAAATAGCATTCTTGTCAAGGCTTTTGAAAAAATAACTCGCGCCGATGGATCTTTTTCCCTCCTAGAAGAACTCTGTCAAGACCAGACCAGTGTTTCCGAAGCCCATTTGTGGCTCGAACAGGCAATCATCCGAGGACAAAGCGATAAAGTGCGTCGGTATCTCGATCGCCCCTTCCCAGAAAGCCAAGCAGCAGCAATCGGGGCGATCCGGGGTTGGATTGCCTTTCTAGGGGGGGAAAACAGCAAAGCGATCCAAGAATATACCCTCGCCCTTAAAGCCCTAAAAAAAGCCAAAGGAAAACAAAAAATCTATTTTTCTTCGATTAGCGGCTTCTCCTTTATTTTCGCCCTCCTCAAAGAAGGAACCCCCGAACGTCTCGCCGAAGCCGCCAGCTATACCAGTTGGGTGACGCGTCAAAACGATCATCCTTTCCGCCCTATCTATGCCCGTCTGGAAAAAATCATCGCTGCCCGTCAGGGAGATATGCAGGCCAAAGACGCGATCATCGACGCGACGATCAATCCCTACCAAATGGGCCAAGGTCTAGAGACTCTTATCTATAGTATCTGTCTGTACTGGATGAGTAGCGGCATCGCTAAAAAACATCTGCCCCGGCTACTCTTGCCCCTCTACAAAGATGCCAAGGCGGCCGGCTACCATTGGTTAGCCCTAGAAACCAGGGCCCTACTGTCCCGACTCGATCGAACCCCGGAAGCGGAGGTGGTTATAAAATGGCATCTCCCTTCCCCCCTGGTGGATGCGATCGAACCCCAAGAAGCTTGGCAACTGTGCCTGAATGCCTTGACTAATCTGTGCGCGTCAACACCAACCCCGGGTAAATCTAACCCCGTCGTCCGCCTTGCTTGGTTTCTCAATATCCATTCCGAGGATTATTTCCTGCAACCAAAAGAACAGAAACTCGACGCGCGGGGTAATTGGAGTCGTGGCCGTCCCGTCTCCCTGAAACGTCTGCGAAAAACTGGGGAAATTGACTATTTAACCCCGCAAGACCTGAAAATTTGCGCCTATATCTTCGTGGAATCCAGTTACTATGGCCAGAACGAGTATCACTTTGAGTACCGGGCCATTATCGAACTGATCGGTCATCCCCTGGTGTTTTGGGAAGATTCCCCCAGAACGCGGGTAGAAATCGTCGCCGGGGAACCAGAATTGCGAGTAAGAAAGGAAAAATCGGGTAAATTAATCCTCTCTTTACTGCCCGATCTCAGCGATCACCAAGAAGTGCTGATTTGGAAAGAAACCCCCACTCGCATTAAGGTAATCGAAGTCAAGCCAGAACACCGAAGCATCGCCGACATTATCGGCAAAAGCAACCGCCTAGAAGTCCCCGACAAGGGCCGGGAAAAAGTGCTGGCCGCAATCAATTCCCTGTCCGGGATGGTGACAGTACATTCCGATATCGGGGGAGGAAAAGCAGCCCGGTCAGTGGCAGCCGATAGTCAACCCCGGATTCATCTCTTACCAGCCGGAGAGGGTTTAAAAGTGGCGGTTCTCAGCCGTCCTTTTGGGGCAGCCGGTCCCTATTTCCGGCCCGGAAAAGGGGGAGAAACAGTGATCGCCGAGATCGAGGGGGAACGGCTGCAAACAACTAGGGATCTAGCCCTAGAGAAAAAACTAGCGCAAACAGCGATCGATTCTTGTCCCACCCTGATCAGTTTCGAGGAAGAAAACGGGGAATGGCGACTAGAAAATCCGGAGGATTGTCTCGATCTACTGCTGGAATTGCGGGAATTAAGCGATAGCGTCCTCGTGGAATGGCCGGAAGGGGAAAAATGGCGGGTGACGCGTCAGCTTCGATTACAAGACCTACACCTAAATATCCACAGTCAACGGGATTGGTTTGCGGTAAGTGGGGAACTGCACCTAGAGGAGAAATCAGTCCTGAGTATGCAGGAGTTGATGAAACTGCTAGAGGGATCGCCGGGGCGGTTTATTCCCCTGGGAGATGGTCAATTTCTCGCCCTAACCGAGGCATTTCGGGAACGTTTACAGGAAATGCGCGCTTTCTCGGAAAAGTCCGGCGACGGTTTGCGGTTTCATCCCTTCGCTGCCCCGATTCTCTCTGAACTCACCGAGGAAGTGGGACAACTCAAGGCCGATAAACGTTGGCGCGACAATTTACAATGCTTTCAGGAGAGTCAGGATTTTACCCCAGAAGTCCCCTCAACTCTACAGGCAGAATTGCGCGACTATCAATTGGAAGGCTTTCGTTGGTTAGCTAGGCTGGCCCAGTGGGGGGCGGGGGCCTGTTTGGCCGATGATATGGGATTAGGGAAGACTTTACAGGCCCTGGCAGTGATCCTAACCCGCGCATCGGCGGGACCGACTTTAGCGATCGCTCCTACTTCAGTATGTTTGAACTGGATTAGCGAGGCGGAAAGGTTCGCACCCACCTTAAATATCATCCAATTGGGAACAGGCGATCGGCAAGCACTACTCGATCGACTGCAACCTTTTGATCTGTTGGTCTGTAGCTATGGGTTATTACAGCAGGAAGAAGTGGCCACCATGTTGGCCGGGGTAGAATGGCGGACAATCGTTCTCGATGAGGCCCAAGCGATCAAGAATTTCTCCACCAAGCGATCGAAAGCGGCGATGAATCTGCGGGGGGATTTTAAACTAATCACCACAGGAACACCGATCGAGAATCATTTAGGGGAATTATGGAATCTTTTCCGTTTTATTAACCCCGGATTGTTGGGATCCTTGGAAAGTTTTGATCGCCGTTTCGCCACCCCGATCGAAAAATACGGCGATAAAACCGCCCGCGAACAGTTAAAAAAACTGGTGCGGCCTTTCCTTCTCCGGCGCACAAAAAACCAAGTTCTGGCCGAATTACCGCCGCGTACCGAGATTTTGGTCCCGATCGAGTTAAGCAGCGAGGAGAAGGCGTTTTACGAGGCCTTACGGCGGCGCGCTTTGGAGAAATTAAGCGAGAGTGACAGCACCGCTGGGGCGAAACATCTCCAGGTACTGGCAGAGATCATGAAATTACGCCGGGCCTGCTGTCACCCGCAGTTAGTGGTTCCAGATTTGGACTTACCCGGCTCGAAACTGTCTCGTTTTGGGGAAATTCTGGATGAGTTATTGGATAATCAGCATAAAGCGTTGGTATTTAGTCAATTTGTCGATCATTTAGCGATTATCCGCAGTTATCTCGAGCAAAGGCAGATAAAATATCAATACCTCGATGGTAGTACCCCGGCTGGCGATCGGCAGAAACAGGTGAAAGCGTTTCAAGCGGGGGAAGGGGACGTATTTTTAATTAGTTTAAAAGCCGGGGGGACAGGATTAAATCTCACCGCGGCCGATTATGTTATCCATCTTGATCCCTGGTGGAATCCCGCAGTGGAGGATCAGGCCTCCGATCGCGCTCACCGCATCGGCCAAAAACGTCCAGTGACGATTTATCGCTTAGTTGCCAAGGATACGATCGAGGAAAAAATTGTTGATCTGCACCACCACAAACGCGATCTTGCCGATAGTTTATTGGAGGGAACCGACGCAAGCGGAAAGTTATCTACCGACGAATTATTACGCTTAATGGCCGAGGGATAGTAGGACTGCATTGGAGAGGGGAGAGTCCGAGCATTTGTACTAATCTTTCCTGACCAACCTTATAACTGTTTATCTGTCCCAACATTGGCTCTTCTGGTTTCTGTGTGGAAACGAGGTCTATCTGATAGTTTCTTCCGCAAAATAGGGTTTGCTGAAAAAGTTTTTCGTGGGGGCAGGGTGTGGGGTGTGGGGTGTAGGGTTTTACCCATTTTCATCTGGTCAATTACCTAATTTTCAGGGAAAAAGTACCTGAATTTCCCCCCCCGATCACCCCAAGGTCTGGCACTTTTTGATGGGAAAAAAGTCTAAAATTCTTATCCAACAAGGTTTTTAGATTTATTCAGCAGACCCTATATATTCCCGCAATACT
>NZ_JADBSZ010000036.1:0-2563 GCF_020246425.1 Microcystis sp. M079S1 | reverse complement strand
CCATCGAATAGGTAAAGGTTCTGTGCATTTAGCTAAATAGATTTGTCTGTCTTTAAATTTAAAAGCAGATTTGGTAAATTCGGCACTTCCTCCCTGATGTTTTTTCTTAAAGTTAGGATACTTAGTACGACCAGCAAAGAAATTAGTAAAAGCTGTTTGTAGATGTCTTAACCCTTGTTGTAAAGGTACACAGCTAACTTCATTGAGAAAGTTTAATTCTTCTTGTTTTTTCCAATCGGTTAGCATTGAAGAAGTTTCAGTATATCCTACTCTTTCTTGTCTTTCGTACCAAGCTTGTGTTCTGAGATGGAGAGCTTTATTGTAAACTAATCTTACACAGCCCAATGTGCGCCGCAATAGCGACTCTTGTTCTGGTGTCGGGTAAAATCGGTAAGAATAGGCTTTTTCCATACCTCACATTTTAGCATATATTTCGTAAATGTGCTAATATTTAACAGTAAAGCCGTCGTAGAACGACGGGGTTTCAGACCCAAAATTTTCGATGAAAATTCCCCGCACGTTTCTCTTGTTTTTCCTTGCGATCACCGTTAGTCAGAACGTGCGCGGTCAACTGCCAGAAAAAACCGCCGTGGGCAAAAACGGCATGGTGGTTACCAGTCAGGGGGAAGCTTCTAGAGTCGGTCTGGAAATTCTCCGCAAGGGTGGGAATGCGATCGATGCGGCCGTTGCCGTGGGTTACGCGCTTGCAGTCACCGAGCCTTGCTGTGGCAATCTAGGCGGTGGCGGCTTTATGCTGATCCGGTTAGCCAACGGCGAAAGCGTGTTTATCAATTTTCGAGAGACCGCACCTCTAGCCGCCACCGCCAATATGTACCTTGATCGCAATGGTGAGATTATCCCCGGCCGCAGTCGCAACGGCTATCTGGCGGTGGCGGTTCCTGGTACAGTGCGAGGTCTGGATCTGGCCTTACAGAAATACGGTACACGCTCGCGTCAACAAGTCATCGCTCCAGCGATCGCCCTTGCTGGACAGGGATTTATCCTGGGGACAGGAGATATAGAAATCCTCCGGAGAAGCGGTGAGAAGTTAAAAGATCCGAGTATGGCGGCGATTTTCCTGAAAAATGGTTCAAAACCCTACGAGGTAGGCGATCGCTTAGTACAGAAGAATCTCGCGCGCACTCTCACCCAGATTGCTCGCGGCGGGCCAGCAGTTTTCTATGGGGGGGAAATCGGCGCGCAGGTGGTAGCGGAGAGTCGGAAACAGGGGGGAATTCTCAGTGCTGAAGACCTGGACACCTATCAGGCATTGGAACAGGAACCCCTACAATGCACCTATCGCGGTTACGATATCCTGACCGCGCCGCCACCTGGAGGAGGGATGACGGTGTGCTTGATGTTGAATATCCTACAAGGCTATGATCTCAAAGCTTCGGGATTCCGATCAACCGATACGGTTCATCGCTTTCTCGCTGCGATGTTGTTTGCCTACGTTGATCGCAATACCTATCTCGGCGATCCGAAATTTGTCCAGATTCCCCTAGAACGACTGCTATCGGCAGAATACGCTGCCTCCATCCGGGAGAAAATCCCAACCAAGCAGGCCGTAGATCCCCGTCCCTTCTATCAAACCATCATTCGAGAGGGCGATAGTACCACTCACTACTCGGTGATTGATCGCACCGGCAATGCGGTATCCGTCACCTATACGATCAACTCGTCTTTCGGGGCCGGAGTGATTGCGGGTGACACTGGCTTTGTACTCAATAATGAAATGGATGATTTCGTCAGTAAACTAGGTTCCCCCAACCAATTTGGGCTAATTCAGGGACGGGCAAATCGGATTGAACCGGGCAAGCGTCCCTTGAGTTCCATGTCTCCCACCATCGTGGTAAAAAATGGCCAGGTGGTACTGATTACCGGAAGCCCTGGCGGTTCCACCATCCCGACAACGGTATTACAGATGATCACCCATACGATCGACTACGGGATGACCGTTGCCGAAGCGGTGAACTATCCCCGATTCCATTATCAGGGAATGCCCGATCGGGTTTTGATCGAACCGAACGCGCTCGCTCCGAAGGTAGTGGCCGCTCTCGAAAAACGGGGCTATACCTTCCAACCTTTTCCGAAATGGGGATCGGCCGAGTCGATTGCGGTCGATCGCTCCCGAACCTTTACTGGTGCGGCCGATCAACGCAGAAACGCAGGCGAAGCGAGGGGATTTTAAGAAAGTACCCAAAAACGGGGTAAATGTCCCCATTTTTTCGATATAAACGGCAATTACCCAAATCGTAACCGGGTAAAGGCATAACGAGCAAGGAAAATTGCCGCCAGAATCCAGGTCACTAGGGACACTTCACGTCCCTTGCCGCTAAATACCCGATCAGGCGGGGTACAATCTATGTCAACAATTATCTCTCTCCCCCTTATCTTGGGGACGTTACTCGGACTCAGCGAACCCGCATTTCTCACAAACTGAATTGAGAACCTAATTTAGAGGTTGAGAGTTGTGTTTTTAAAAATTAAGAAAAACTCTGAAGGTTGCCGAGCGATAATTCGACAAAACTAGCCAAATTTTTGCGTAATCAACAGATAAAAT
>NZ_JADBSZ010000359.1:0-8815 GCF_020246425.1 Microcystis sp. M079S1 | reverse complement strand
TTAAACGGACGTGGAGGAAAGTGTAAGACTTCTGTTAAAGAAGCATCGTCCCGTGAAGCGTCAACCCATCCGAAGATCGTTCAATTAAGTTTGTTCGATCTGTAGGGAATCACCGTCCGGCCCCGGCGGTGAGGATGTCAATCTCGATTCTCCCACCCTTGAACCCACGCAATTATTACAGAGAGTGGTGATGAAGCGCTGTATTTATGGGGTGGATATCAATCCGATGGCTGTAGAATTGGCCAAGGTTAGTCTCTGGTTACATTCTTTCACAGTGGGCGCACCTTTGAGTTTTTTGGATCATCATTTACGTTGTGGTAATTCTCTGATCGGAACTACCGCTAAGGACGCAGAAGCCGCTATGATCGAGGAAGAAAGTGGTCAATTAACTCTTTTAACTGGCCCTTTTGTTGGGTTACTTCGGGCAGCAGAAATTATGCGGGGAATTAGTACCCTCAGCGATGCGACTTTTGCTGAAGTGGAAACAAGTGAACAGTTATTCCGTGATTTTGATAGTCAAGCTAAACCCTACAAGCGTTTATTAGATGTTTTCCTTTCTCGCTTTTTTGGGGTTAAAACTGCTATCGAGTTTCTGCAGCGCTACGGTGGTAATATATCGGCAATTAATTGGGATAAGTTACCTCGTTCAGATCAAGGAATTTTAGACCAAGCAGCTAGTTTATATAAAAGTAAGCGTTTTTTTCATTGGGATCTGGAATTTCCTGAAGTTTTTATCGATCTTGATTCCGCTTCTTGGAAGGATAACCCCGGTTTTGATGCAGTAATCGGTAATCCTCCCTACGTTCGACAAGAAGGATTAAAAGATATTAAACCCTTTCTAAAAGAAAATTATCAATCTTTTCATGGAGTTGCCGATTTATACGTTTATTTTGTCGAAATGGGGTTACTATCCTTACAGCAAGGAGGTCACTTGGGTTTGATTATATCAAATAAATTTATGCGTGCTAATTATGGAATGAAATTAAGACAATTTCTAACCAAGCAAACAACTATAAAAGAAATTATCGATTTTGGAGAATTGCCTGTTTTTTCGGAAGCGGCAACTTTTCCATCTATTCTACTGATTGAAAATAATATTGTAGGTCAACAAAATGTTTTAGTATCAAAGATTAAGTCTCTCAAATTCAATAGTTTAATTGATGTGATTAATGATCTGTCATATTATGTATGTGAAAATAGCTTGTCCGTGGAAGGTTGGTCGTTAGCTAAAAATCAGATTGCTACAATTGTCGAAAAATTACAAAAAAAAGCTGTTTTTCTGAGTGAATATGTAAACAATCAGATTTATCTGGGAATTAAAACAGGATGTAACGAAGCATTTGTGATTGACAAAAATATCAAAGAATATTTAGTAAAAACCGACCCAAACAATCAACAATTTATCAAGTCTTTAATAGTAGGAGATGATTTAAGGAAATATGAAATCAAGAATCGGGACTTATATTTATTATTGATTCCCTGGGGATGGACAAAACAAAAAATAGATACAGATCAGGAAAAATTAGCTTGGAATTATCTTTCTTCATTATACCCTTCTCTTACTAAACATCTTGAGGGTTTTGCAGAAAAAGCTAGAAAACGATGTGAGCAAGGACAGTTTTGGTGGGAATTAAGACCTTGCACTTATTACGATATTTTTGAAAAACCTAAAATTATATATCCAGATATTGCTAAAGAATCGCGCTTTACTTTAGATAATAATGGCTTTTACTCAATCAATACTACCTATTTAATTCCTAGCCAAAGTTATTATTTACTAGCTCTTTTAAATTCCAGCTTAATTTTCTTTTATATGTCTCAAAACAGTGCTGTATTGGGGGATACAGAGAAGCAAGGTAGATTAAGATTTTTTGGTCAATACATGGAGAATATCCCCATCCGAAAAATATCTTTTAGCACCAAAAGCGATCGCCGTCAACAGAGTTTAGAGAAACTTATCAAAAGTTATCAAGAAAAGCAAGAAATATTAAAAGAAATCGAGGAACATATTAGGAGAGAAGAAACCGATATAGTCCATGATATTCTCGCCTACTTAGCAGAACAGATGATCGAGATAAATCGGGAAAAACAAAAAGAAATCAAAAGCTTTTTGAGATATTTAGAGAGAATAATCGGCAGTGCGATCGATAATTTAACCAACAAATCAAAAATCCAAAACTATCTCGGTGACTACCAAAAAAGCGAACCTCATCTTAGCTGCGATCAACTGTGGGAGATACTGAAAAAGAACAAAAAGAAAATTAGCGTTAACTTGCTAGATCGTCAAATACAGGAAACCTTAGAAAAAGAATATCAAACCAGTCTCGATAAACTTTTGCCCCTAAAACAACAATTAAGCGCCACCGACGAATTGATCGATCTAATTGTTTATAAACTCTATGGATTAAGCGAGGAAGAAATTAAAATTATTGAAGGGAGAGAGTGAAAAAAGAATCAGCTGCCTGCGTATTTAAATTACTTGTTGAGATACAGATACCCGTTGAGGCGGTATAACCGTTAAATTTACGGCCAATCCTGACTGGTATCGCAGAGGAAATGGTCGGCCATGATGTTCTCGAAGGTGAAGGGACAGTGAGAGGGAAAAGTCCGTATCGGTAAATCCGTCTCGCGTAAAGCCAAATCGACTCCGGCCTCGAAAGCATCGGATAAAGCCGTCGGTATCCGGGATTTTAAACTAGGATTGCCCTCTAGATGCCGTCTGATCCCTCGTCTCTGTTCTCTAATCGTCAAAAACCAGCTACGAGAACGTTTATCCGGCTGATATTCCCATTTGAGAAGATGTCCTACCAAAACGGTTAGACGGCTCACCAGTTCTCGATATTCTTGTTTACCCAAGGAAATGATTTCCTCCCGTAAGTTTTGCCAGTCCAGAGCTTCTACCTGTCGGTTGGCCAGAGCTTTCGCTTGTAGCTCTGTCCACCCATAGAAGTCGGATTCATACAGGGAATTCGCTTGATCTTTCATATTGGAACTTTACCTAAAATGTCGGCTGGAAGGAACCCTGGAGATGACAGGTTCCGCCAGTATAGAACAACGAAGGACGATATTACAAGTAAAGGGTTCAAACCAATCCTATTGATAGATTAAATAATACCGTAGAGAGTCTTCCTTTTTCTAAAAATACTGATATAATACGAAAAAAAGTTACTGAACCTTACTCAATGAACAAAAAGCAACAGCGAGTTCTGAATGCAATTCAGACAAGGATATACGCCTCTTTTTAGAAAATGCTAATATCATTTAATTGCCTCAATTATTGATTATTTATTGAGAGAAACAAAAACTATGTACACCACAACTTATAAAGGATATACAGGTAAATTTGAAATTGACTTTGACGATAATCTGATCTCTGGAATCGTCATTGACATTAAAGATGTGATTACTTTTCACGGCAAAACTATTGAAGAAGCTGTACAGTGTTTTCATGAATCTGTTGATGACTATCTAGAATTTTGCCAAGAATTAGGAGAAGAACCCGAGCAACCTTTTTCAGGAAAGCTACCTTATCAAACAACCCCCGAAATTCATCGTAAAATCTATTTAGCATCAACTAAAAAAGGTAAAAGTATCAATGCTTGGATGGATGAGGTTCTTTCTCAGAAAGCCCAAGAACTTGTCGGCTAAAAATATTATAGATGACAATTTTTGAGAGTTAAAAGGAGAGATTTATATTACCTCGTTCCCCATCTCTTTTGCCAAAGATAATTTCCCCTACATATCTTTATTTTTGCTCTAGTTAATTTTCGGCGACTTCTATCAGATTACAACATCTGCTCGAAAACTTGACAGATGCGGGGTTGAAAGCGCTGACGGTGTTTTATTTTTAAAAAAGGGCGCATAAATTCGAGATAGCGAGGGGATAAACCGGAAGTATCGATGACTCGAATCGATCGCAATGTGCCTAATTCTAATTCCTTTTGAACCATCAATTCGGAAATCCCGGCAGCTGCCGAACTATTCTCGATGATTGCTTTCACCATTTCCCCCGTATTTAACAGCAAAGTCACCTTTAATGTCCGTAAATCGATGCCCCAATTCTGTAAAGCTTCCTCGAATCTTTGTTGAGTTCCCGATCCCGATTCTCGCATTACCCAAGGGGTTTCCACTAATTCGGGTAATTCGATCGCCTCTCTTTTATACCAGGGATGAGAACGTCCGACAATAATTAATAGGCGATCGCTGCCGACGATCTCCTGTTCTAAACAATGTGTTAAATCACTCTTGACTTCCCCCTCGATTAATGCTAGGTCAAAACGTCCGTTAGCCGTACCCAGACAGATTTCTTCCGTATTAGCTAGGGTGCAGTTGATCTTAATTGCTGGATAGCGCTCCTGAAAATCGCTAATTTTTGCCGGGAGCCAATAGTTACCAATAGTCAAACTCGACCCTAATTGTAGTTCTCCCCGTTGCAAGTCGTTGAATTCCGCCAATCCCCTTTCTGTCAAAGTCACCTGGGTAAGAATGCGTTGCGCTTCTAATTGCAACAAACGTCCTGTTTCCGTGATCTCGATGTGACGACCGACGCGATGGAATAATTTCACCCCGTATTCACTTTCTAGGGAGGCAATGGCGGCACTGACGGCCGGTTGGGTGATATACAAAGCTTCTGCTGCTTTGGTGAAGTGGAGATGTTCGGCAGTTGCGAGAAAGATTTCTAGTTGATCTAGGGTCATTCTGGCCATGGCAAGGAGTTTTTCCGTCTCTATTGGTCTTTCCATCATTTTAATTTATTAAATCAACAAGAAAGAATATTTGATTTTATTAATGGCTCTTTCTAGAGTAGAAGTAGGGCGATCGAGACCAGAAGAGCCGATTAAGAAAAAAATCCCATGACTACCATGATTACTGCCATATCCACAGCAATAGCGGCCTTTATTGCCACTAATCTCGATGACATCCTGATTTTGACGATTCTTTTCGCCCAGGTCAATAAACTTTTTCGCCGTCGTCATATCGTTATCGGTCAGTATTTAGGCTTTATCCTGCTGATTTTGGCGAGTTTAACCGGCTTTTTCGGGAGTTTCTTGATTCCGGCTCAGTGGATTCGTTTTCTCGGTCTTTTGCCGGTGATTTTCGGGATTCGGAGTCTCTGGCAGCGAGAAGAAACCGAGACGGATAATCATCTGGAGATGGCTGTAGAATCAGCACCGTCTTCTCCTTTGCTGGCCTGGTTTTCCCCTCAAACCGGTGCTGTGGCGGCAATTACCATCGCCAATGGCAGTGATAATATCGGCATTTATCTGCCGCTGTTCGCTAGTAATACTTGGCCAAATTTAGTCACTATCGTCAGCGTTTTTCTGATCTTGGTGGGTGTTTGGTGTTTTACTGCTCATCAGTTGACTAAATTACCGGCGATCGCTAATTTAATTAGCAGTCACGGTAGCCACTTTGTCCCCTGTGTGTTGATCGGTTTGGGTGTGTTTATGATCAAGGAAAGTCTTCCCCTGGCTTTCTTGGCCCTATCCTTAAGCTATGGATGGGCGCTTTTCCAGCAGCAAGCAGAATCTATTTAGGGTTTGCGGCAAAAAGTTTTTCCTGGGGGCAGGGTGTAGGGTGTAGGGTGTAGGGTGTAGGGTTTTACCCATTTTCAGGGAAAAAGTCCAGGAATTTTCCCCCCGATCACTCCAATGGCCGGTACTTTTGGATTTCAAAAAGGTCTAAAAGTCTTATCGAACAATGTTTTTAGATTTATTCGGCAAACCCTATTTAATTTCTGATTCAATACAAATACATCTAAAAAGAGATTTTAGATTTTTTCCATACCATCTATAACTCAAGTGCCATAGAATAACATCATCTTCTCAAGCGATCAACTTGAAACCGACCCCTAGTCATCTCGATCATGTTATTTTTTCTCAAATCACCAGTGACGGAAAGCAAGACCAGCATTAAACCGAAAAAAGTCAATCCCAATCGAGTCCGCGATCATCTGGCCAATGAACGCACCTATCTGTCTTGGATGCGAACAGCGATCGCATTAATGGGTTTTGGTATGGTTATCCTGCGCTTACGGGCCTTTCATCCTCCTCTGGTTCCCCGGCCCGGTTACGGCTGGAAATTGGGCTTAATGTTTGCTTTAGTGGGTTTATTGACCGTATTTTTGACCACAGCCCATTATTTTACAGTCAGACGAGATATAGATGAAGATACCTACGAACCAGCCGATCGATGGGTGCTACTATTTAGTTTAGCGATCGTGATTCTCGGTGCGGGAATTATCTATTTTGTCGCCACCAGTCCCGATCTGTTGATGGGTAGTATGATGACTTTCGAGTGAACTATGGGGGTTAGGTGGGTTGGAGTAGGCGCCAACTGACCGTGACTAGAACCGTATAAAGCAGTATTTTTAGGGCATTTTTGGGGAAATATTCCGATAATCTTGCTCCCACTACTACCCCCGGTATCCCACCTAACCAGATGGGAAGTACCAGATTCCAGTCTACTGTTCCTAATCCCAGATGACCGATGGAAGTACAGGTTAAGAGGATGGACGCTTGCGATAGATCTGTACCGACTAATTTGCGAGAATCAAGCTGAAAAAAGGTCATCAAGACCAATGCAAATAAGGAACCACTGGAAATACTGGTTAAACCGACCAAATAGCCTAAAACTGCCCCCAATATCGTTGTTTTTATCTGACCCGATCGAGTGGTTAAATCTAATTTTGGCCAGGACCAAGGGGACAAATCGGGAAAAAATAAGGAGATTAGTAGTTCCAGGGCCGCTAGGACAGTCACGATCATCAAGACAAGACCGATGATAGGAGGCAACCATTGATCGAGATTGAGAGAGCTATTCTGCTGAAAATAGCGAAAACCGACTAATCCTAACAGAGAACCGGGTACACTGCCAATTACTAGCCATTTTACCACTTCTAACTCGATCGTTTGCTGTTGCCAGTGACGAACAGTGCCGACCACTTTCATCAACCCGGCCGCTACCACATCGGAACCCACTGCGGTGGTAGCGGGAACCTGAAATACAAAGATCAATAGGGGTGTAATCAGGGATGAACCGCCAATTCCCGTTAATCCCACGACAATTCCGATAAAAAAGCTAAATATTGTCAATAAAGAATAGTCCATTTTTGCCTCAGTTGTCTCTTTTCTCCGGTGCGTTTCTGGTGGTTAAGGGACAAAATTAGTTAATTAAGCCTTTAGAACCGACTAAAAGAGCAAAAAAGAGTATTAGTAAGCTTTTATCGCTGTTTAATCTTTTAGTCTCTGTTTATAACCAGTGATCTCCCGAATCGAAACTTAATTTTCTTGCTATCTTGTAAAATGTAAGTGTATTTTAATACGATTGCGATTGAATCATGGTTAAAATACGGTCAAACCCTATACATTTTTTTGCCAGAGGATTAGCTACCGTGAGCATCATCATCGAGCGAGTATCGAAAAAATTCGGCACCTTTACTGCTTTAGACAACATCAACCTAGAGATCAAATCGAATCGTCTGGTGGCACTGCTGGGGCCGTCCGGTTCAGGAAAAACCACTCTCCTGAGAGCGATCGCAGGATTAGAACCTCCCGACACAGGCAAAATTATCATCAACGGCAAAGACACAACCAATTTAAATGTCAGAAAAAGGAATATTGGCTTTGTTTTTCAGCATTATGCGCTTTTTAAACACCTGACGGTGCGTCAGAATATCGCTTTCGGTTTAAAGATTCGCAAAGCTGCCCCGGACTACATTCAAAAACGAGTGGACAATCTCTTGAGTTTAATTCAATTGCAGGGATTAGGCGATCGCTATCCGGCCCAACTATCCGGGGGTCAACGTCAACGGGTTGCCCTAGCCCGGGCCTTAGCGGTAGAACCGGAAGTATTATTATTAGATGAGCCTTTTGGGGCCTTGGATGCCAAAGTTAGAAAAGAGCTACGAGTTTGGTTGCGACAGTTACACGAGGAGGTCCATGTCACCAGTGTTTTTGTCACCCACGACCAGGAGGAAGCCATGGAAGTGGCCGACGAGATCGTAATTTTCAATGAGGGTAAAATCGAACAGGTGGGAACTCCCGATCAGGTGTACGATCATCCTGCCTCTGCTTTTGTGATGAGTTTTATCGGCCGGGTGAATGTTTTGCCACCGACCTCGGCTGCACTATTCGAGCAGCTCGGGGGGGGTGCTAACGGAGTCAAGATTTTTATTCGTCCCCACGACCTAGAAATTCTCTCTTTTCCCAATGGGTCTAGTATTGCGGCAAAAGTCGAGCGCATTATCCATCTGGGTTGGGCCATCGATGTGGAATTAATTCTACCCGATCGCTCTCTCCTGATTGCCCATCTGAATCGAGAACAACTGGATCAATTGCATCTCCAAGTCGGGGAGCAAGTTTATGTTCGTCCTCGGGATGCTCGCGTTTTTGCTTAAAAGTCACCCTTATTGTTAGCACCTGACGGTCGCAGGATGAACGGCGATTATTTCCGGGTAACGGCTAAAATCGTCAACATTAAAGGTCAGAATATGTGTAAGGTCATGAATGCACACGGCTGCTACTAGCTTCGCATCATGTACCTGCACACCCTTGACTGAATAGGTGAAGACTAAGCGTTCCCATTCGGGATAAATAGCGGGCAGATCGTCAATAATGGGAAAAAGTGACTTTAGGCGATCAATTTCCGCCTTGGCTGCGGCCACTGTGCGTCCTAGCCTGCATTATTCATGAACCAAAAAACAAGGAACCCGAAAAATAGAAATTTACATCCAGTTTTTTCTGGGGGTTAAATAAGTAAGTAAAAATCCTTAATCAACCAGACAAAATTAACAATTAAAGCCTAAAAAAGCGAC
>NZ_JADBSZ010000358.1:0-21157 GCF_020246425.1 Microcystis sp. M079S1 | reverse complement strand
TTGGCTTGAACGAAGTAATTTGGATAGGGTTCATCCGCCGGAATTATGTACTCGGAAACTAGCGAACAACGATCCGCAAGACACTTTCGAGAGTTTAACCAATCTTTCCGTTCCGAGAGCGCGTAATTGTAAACGCTTTTGCAAACATCAAGAATGTGGATGATCTCCCGTTCCTGTTGTCTGTTTACCTTTAGTTTGTACTGGTAGGTAAGCGTTATCACTGTCGTTCGTTTCGTGATGTACAATTAGATTATAACACTTACCGCATAGTATATCAACTAATTACAATCATGGACCCAACTAATCGCTAACCTTAAAACAGTTAGTAGTCCCATTAATTAGAAAAGAATTTCCGGATTTGGCGGCCAAGTATTTCGACAATAAACCTTATTTTTGGACGGGAGCTTATTTCGTGGCTAGTTGTGGCGGCGTTACTGTCGAACAACTAAAAAAATACGTCGATAACCAAAACTCCCCAAAAGTGGAAACGCTACCGCGTTAGTTTCATTCTGGTCGCGATTCATCTCCCGTTAAACCGCGTAGCGGTTTAACGGGAGTCCTCTCGCTCCATTGAGATAGAATTCCACTCCCTGACCATCACCCCGGGGAATTAGGCTCTGTTCAAAAAATTGCTGACAGCGATTTTCAGCATCAGCGACGAGAACTTTGGCAAAATGACCGTTTTCGAGAACTTCTTGCCTCGGACGTTGTTCGTAGGCATAGATAATCAAAATATCTCCGGGTTGACAGAGCAGAGCCGCACCACCGTTGGGGCAAATTTCCCCGGTTTGGCCGGGAAAAACGTAGGTGGAAAAGCGCTTACCATTGCTAAGATTGACCACATCCACTTCTTCAAGGGGCAAAATACCGACCCGCTCAATCAATTCTCGATCGATCGTGATACTGCCGACATAATCGACGTTAGCCTCGCTGACGCGCACTCGATGGAGTTTGGCGTGCATTAATCGAATTGTTCCCATGTATTTTGTCCTATTTCCCCCAATTACTTCAATTATTATGCTCTCCCAGTGGGAATGTTTACTAAAAAATCTCGGTCAATGGCAAGGTTCTTTTACCCGTCTGTCTCTCCAAGGCGATCTGCTCGAAGATACCCCGACTTTGGTATCTTTGCAAGGCATTAATAATAATCGATCAATTCGTCAATTGGTCCGCCGTCTCTACAGCGATCGAGTGCCGGAAGATTTAATTTTAGAGTATAGTTCTCTCAATCAGGGTATTCTATTTAGCCAGACGGGAGCTTTTGGCCAAGGTTCTTTATATTTTAGTAGTTTTTCCTCACAATTTGGAGCAGAATTTGGGTTAATCTCTGGGGAAAGACGATTAAGAATCGTACAGTTATTTAATGAACGCTGTGAGTTCGATCGCTTGACTTTAATTCGGGAAAAGTTGGCCGATTCTAGCTCCCCAGAAAGACCGATGTTAACGGTGGAGCAATTACTGGGTCAATGGCGAGGACAGGCGGTGACAACGGGACGCGATTTTTATAATTCTCCTGCCTATTCTACCCATGTATCGATCGAGCGTCAGGGAGATAATTATCTCTCGCAAACTTTGACTTTTGGTGATAATCAAATTACTTCTAGCGCTCGTATTGAGGGACAAAGATTGTTGTTTGAAAATGGTCCGATGCCGATTCAAATCCTGCTGCTGCCAGATGGAGCTTCCTGTAATACACCTCTGAAAATTACTGCCGGTCATCCTTTTGTTTTAGAGGTGGGTTGGTTACTTTCTCCTACTCAAAGACAGCGCCTAATTCGTTCTTATAACGAGAAGGGAGAATGGACAGGTATTACTCTGGTGACGGAGGAAAAAGAAAACTATTAGCCGTCAGCCATCAGCTAGATTGATAATAAAAAGGAAATTGACTAATTACACTGAAAAATATCGGGTTTCTCCTAAACATGAATTATAAGTAAGTAGTTATAATTAAATTGAAGATAGATTTTGGGTTCGATCCCCCCTGCCCCCCTTGATAAGGGGGGTGCCGATAGGCGGGGGGATCCCCCCTTAATCCCCCCTTAATAAGGGGGGCATCTGATAATTTTTAACGACTACCTACTTAACTGGATTTGGTATCTTCTCCTTGCTCGGAGACTTGCCAAAACAACAACTTTGTACTTCACCAATAAGATAACTGCGATAAGAAACTGAATGCTAAGGGCTAATTTATATAAGCAAAATTTATCAAAATCCCAATATACTTGAGAAGATTTAAATTTACATTCCTTCATCTTTACTTTTCTTAAAAAATAATTGAGAAAAATTCCTATTTGTCAACGAGATTGCAATAGTTACAGCCCGCTGCTAAAATCTAAGAATCGGGTTACTCTGTGCATTTTTAGTCCTTGTGCCTTGAAACCCTTACCACGTCTAGGATGACTAATTCGTCCCTAGGGAAAACTTGCCAATTGCTCCTTTGACGAAAAAGATCTTTTGCCAAAAATATGTGTACTTATGTTAAAACGAAAAAGTTTTTTTGACAAAATGTACCAGATATGCTGCGAGAAAAGTGTCCAGATTAGCTACTGGGGGTGGGAAACTGTTAACTATCTAGGGTTTGCGGCAAAAAGTTGGTTGGTGGGGGCGGGGGTGTGGAAGGAACCACAGAGACACAGAGGACACAAAGATTGATCACTCCTAAGTACCTAAGCAAAATTAATTACACATATCTAACCACCTCTTGCCTCTTGCCTCTTGCCTATCTTCACTAGGAAATTAATTTTGCACGACTACTTATATAAGTTAAACACACCAAGAATAAGAGAGCCAATTTCCCCCCGATCGATCCAATCCCTAGCACTTTTTGGAAACCAAAAAGCCTAAAAATCTGATCCAACAAGGTTTTTAGATTTACGCAGCAGGACTTACCTTTTATTTGTCAGATTGATTGGATATGTCTAGGTTTTGAGCGTTTGATCGAAGTGACCAATATCTTTAACCAAAAAGTAAATTATGGAGGATTTCTAAACGCTGGTCATCTTCACGAACAATAGCACCATAATAATTTTTTTTATTCTCTAGCCAGAGTAATTCAAACTCGATCGCCTTTTGGAAAGCTAAACTAAAATTATCCAAAGCTTGGGGACAATCAAAGATAACTTTGCGCGTCTCGAAGCGGTCAAAATGTCCTTGGCAGAACATTTTGAAAAACGGTAAAGAATCTAGTGACACCCCACCCCCAATGGCAACAGTCAAACCGGCGGCCTTAGCTTTTTTTGCCAAAGGTAAAGCCAGAGCTAAAACTTGCTCGCTATTCACATCCTGGCGGGTTAATCCCAAAGAACAGGCTAAATCCATCCGTCCGATGACGATACCATGGAGAGATTTTATCTCTGGAATCGCCAACATTTCCTGAAAATTCTCACAGGCAGTAATCGTTTCAATATTAACTAATAACTCCACATCTTCCACCCCTTGATCAGCTAAAACCCTCCTAGCTGCCCGCAGATATTTTTGTAAAGCATAGGCTGTTTCTACCATGGGAGCAATCAAGCGATCGACTCCTAAATTGACCGCATCAAAGATATCTCTCATCGCTTCGCAACCGGCGATTTTCAGATTAAAATCTACCCCCGCTTTCAGACTAATTTCTTTCAATCGCATCGCTTCCGTCAGTCGGGTTCCTTCCGTCTCGAATTCTGCTTTTACCCCTGAAACATGGTGATCTTCCCTGAGTTCTCTTAACAGTTCCACCATTTTTTTTTCTAAGGAATTCATGATTTTAATCGTTGAAAATCGGTAACTGCTAGATGAGCCTTGTTGATTATAGCCGATCCGCGAAAAGCCGATAGCTGAGGACTAAGTAGGTAGGTGTTAAAAATTGTCAGATGCCCTCTTATTCAGGAGGGATTAAGGGGGTGCCGATCCCCCCTTATCAAGGGGGGCAGGGGGGATCGAACCCAAAATCTATCTTCAATTTAATTAAAACCAGCTACTTAGGAGACCATAAAAATACTCTAAACAAAGGGACAAGAGCGACAAAATACCGGCATAATGAACAAGGCCGTCTGATTTTTTTCTGGCCACATCCTTTCTATACTACATTCGTAATATAAGTAATTCTCTAGTTAGACTATGCGAACTCACTACTGTGGCGACCTTAGCGCGATCGAAATTGAAAAAAGTGTCACCCTCTTCGGTTGGGTCGATCGTCGTCGCGATCACGGTGGCGTTATTTTTATCGATCTACGGGATCGCAGTGGTATTGTCCAGATCGTCAGTGATCCCCAACGAACCCCCGCTTCCTACCCGATCGCTGAAACCGTCAGAAACGAGTATGTCATCAAGGTGACGGGAACAGTCAGTCAAAGGCCTACCGAATCCCTTAACCCGCGCATTGCCACCGGAGAAATCGAAATTTACGCCACTAGCATCGAGATTCTCAACGGGGTTACTAAACAACTGCCTTTTGTCGTCTCCAGTTCCGAAAGTGAATCGGTCCGGGAAGATGTGCGCTTGCGATACCGCTATCTAGACCTACGCCGGGAGCGTATGAGTCAGAATTTACAACTACGTCACCAAGTTGTCAAAGAAATGCGCCGTTTTCTCGAAGATGAACAGCATTTTATCGAAGTGGAAACGCCAATTTTAACTCGATCGACTCCCGAAGGGGCGCGGGATTATCTGGTTCCTTCCCGTGTCAACCCGGGCCAATGGTACGCTTTACCTCAATCACCGCAACTATTTAAGCAATTATTAATGGTGTCGGGAATGGATCGCTACTATCAAATCGCCCGCTGTTTCCGCGATGAAGATCTGCGCGCTGATCGTCAACCGGAATTTACTCAGTTGGATATGGAGATGAGTTTTCTCTCCTTAAGTGAGATTTTAGCCCTAAATGAGGCTTTAATCGCTCATATCTTCAAAAAAGTCAAAAATATCGATATAAGCCTGCCCCTGCCCCGTTTAACATATTCTGAGGCTATGGATCGCTATGGGGTCGATCGCCCTGATACCCGTTTTGGCTTGGAATTGGTCAATGTGGCGGAGATTTTTGCCGATTCGGGATTTAAGGTGTTTTCAGGTGCGATCGCTAGTGGGGGAACGGTGAAAGTTTTACCGATTCCCAACGGTAACGAGGCGATTTCTAACGTCAGAATCAAACCGGGTGGGGATTTATTCAAAGAAGCCACCGATGCGGGTGCGAAGGGAATTGCCTACATCCGCGTGCGCGAAGACTACGATTTTGATACCATTGGTGCGATTAAAGATAACCTGACAGAGGCACAAAAACAGGCTTTAATCGAGAAGACTGGCGCAAAACCGGGGCATCTGCTCTTATTTGGGGCGGGAGATACCGATACAGTCAATAAATCCCTATCCCGCCTACGCTTAGTTTTAGGGGAACAATTGGGATTAATTGATGCCGATAAAATCAACCTCCTCTGGGTGACGGATTTCCCGATGTTTGAATACAACGCCGAGGAAAAACGCCTAGAAGCATTGCATCACCCCTTTACTGCCCCTAATCCCGAAGATTTAGACGATCTAGCCCACGCTCGCGCCCTAGCCTACGATATGATTTTTAATGGTATTGAAATCGGTGGCGGCAGTTTGCGGATTTATCAACGGGAAGTACAGGAAAAAGTCTTCGCTACCATCGGTCTATCCCCAGAGGAAGCCTATAATAAATTCGGCTTTTTGTTAGAAGCTTTTGAATACGGAACCCCTCCCCACGGTGGCATCGCCTACGGTTTAGATCGCTTGGTGATGTTGTTAGCGGGGGAAGAATCAATTCGCGATGTGATTGCTTTCCCGAAAACCCAGCAAGCTAGTTGTTTACTCACTTCTGCACCTTCGACAGTGGCAGCGAAGCAATTAAAAGAATTATCCGTTGCTTCTACCTACAAACCGCCATCCTAAGATTAGGGTGGGCAATGCCCACCTAATTTTTGCAAGTCTGTTGACACTAAGTTAAATTCTTTTCTGCTACAAAGTCCTCCCAGCACCGCACACCACCCGAAAACCGCTGTAGTCGAAGAGGATGAAGTCGCGGCGGTCGAGGAGGCCGCGGCAAGCGGAACGGCAGCGATACGGATGGTTGAACCAAGAACCGCCCCGCAGAGGAGAACAATTATCATTCCCATTTTCTATCCAGGCACTGCCATTCGTCGGCGCACCGTCATAATTATCGTGCCAAGTATCGGCGCACCATTCCCAAACATTGCCGTGCATATCGTACAGTCCGAAGGCGTTTGGGGGAAATTGTCCCACGGGAGTCGTTTCTTCTCGATATTCTCCCTTCGCTTCCTCGGCGTAGGTATTACTGGCACAGTAGTTGGCCAATTTCCCAGTAATGGTTTCCCCAAAGTAGAATGGGGTGGTGGTTCCAGCACGACAAGCGTACTCCCATTCTGCCTCACTCGGTAGTCGGTATTCCTGTTTTGTTTCCCTTGATAGTCGTTTACAAAATTCCGTTGCTTCATACCAGTTGACGCATTCTACGGGTAGCTCATCCCCTGTGAAGTTAGAAAAGTTTGTCTCCAGGTCAATGTCTATTTTAGCGGTTGCGGCGATCGCTTTCCACTGAGCTTGGGTGATAGGATAACGTCCCATGTAGAAAGAAGAAACGGTTACTCGATGTTGAGGTCTTTCCCATCTAAATCCTTCCCAGTTAAATTTTTTCACCAGTCTTTCGATTTCCTCGTCTTCCGTTCCCATCGTGAATGTTCCCCCCGGGATGGCAACCATTTCTAGGGTGATGCCGTTGCCCAAATCTTCCCTGAAATATTGAGACTGTTTCGACTCTTTGTTAATTTGCTCACCCTTCGCATTTACTCGCACGATCTCAAAGTTAAATACTGATAACGGTGGAGTGACGATTACGGTCTTTTTTGGTTCTTCTGGAACGATTACCGGTTGTTTTGGTTCTTCTGGAACGATTACGGGTTTTTTTGGCTCTTCCGGTTCAGGATTGAACTGATGGGTAATTGCTCTTTCTAGTTGCTCAAATCCGTCTTCTTCCCAATAATCAAGCCAGTGGAGGTCTCGCAGGTTCAAGCCATACTCCTCCTGTCGCAGGTCGGGGATATCGCATTCATCCAATCTCAGCGGAATGAGGTAGATTGAATTCGGCGGTCTGTCAGCATATTGATTGAGGGCCATTTTAAATTCCCGCTGCACGAATCCTTGTTTAGCAATCGAGCGTTGGGAGAGACAAGCGATGAACAGTTGACTATTTGCGATCGCCTTGGGGATGACTGAACGCCAGTTCTGGCCTGGAATCAGGTCTTTTTTATCCAACCAAGGTTTATATCCCGCTTGCTTAAGGCGCTCATGCAGTACCAAAACTGCTGGTTTGTCCTCACTAGCGTGAGCTAGGAAAATTTGGATCTCTGACTTTTTCATAACTTTTTCTTATGACCACAAGTAGGGGAGAGCCAGATTAACTGGCAGAAAATCTCTAAATAGGGCTTGCTGAAAAAGTACGGGCGAAGCATTCGGATAGAAAATCTCCAGTTTCACCGATAGGTTATTGCCCGAATGCTTCGCCCCTACAGGACGCGGGCCGATGAAGACGCAAGGTTTTGAAGGACGATTCTCTCAAAATCTGGCACCTGTTTCAAGAGAAGAGCCACAAAACCCTTACCTTGCCTACATTTCACATTTATTCAGCCAACCCTAAATAAACCATTTAATTGATTATTACTCATTCTTAATTCTCCTGTCTCGGAGTCTCCTAACGACCGGCTCCTAACCCCACCAACAAACTTTTTGCCGCAAACCCTAGTTAATTATTTTCAGCTAGTTGACTAACAACCCATGCTCTTAAATTCTTTTCTGCTTTAACTTCATCCTCTTTAGCAGTGGCTAAAAATTCATAGAGTTTAGTTTTGGGAACTAGGGGAAAAGTGGGACTAAATTCTCCTTCCTGATAAACCCCCTTTTCTAACCGATAAATGCGCCAGATTTGTCCATTAAAACGCCATAATTCCGGCACTCCCAAACGGGCATAAAGTTCTAATTTATTAATATCCGTGTGGGTTATATCCACTTCCACCACTAAATCTGGGGGCGGATCTTCAGTTAAATTAATTCTTTTTCCTAGCACTTTGGCTTGATTTTGAATATAGTAAGCATTATCGGGTTCTGCCCCTCGTTCTAAATCTTCCCTAGCTAGAGTTGTGGAACCCATACTTTTAATTTTTAAACCCAATTCTACCACCAAAATCCGAATAAATAATCCGATTAATTCTCGGTAAAACTCGTGTTCTTCTAGGGGCATAGTAATCTCTAAAGTACCACGATCATAAAATAAATGGGCGCGATTATTTTCCCCTAGGGCCTGTAAAATTTGCTGATAGGATAACCAACTGAGATGATTAAAAACTACCCGTTTTTCGCCCCTAATTTCCTCAGTATTTAACTCCAGAGGAACTGTCACCATAATTACCTCAACTTTTAGCTAGTTGACTAACAACCCATGCTCTTAAATTCTTTTCTGCCCTCACTTCATCCTCTTTAGCAGTGGCTAAAAATTCATAGAGTTTAGTTTTCGGAACTAGGGGAAAAGTGGGACTAAATTCTTCTTCCTGATAAACCCCCTTTTCTAACCGATAAATGCGCCAGATTTCTCCATTAAAACGCCATAATTCTGGCACTCCCAAACGGGCATAAAGTGCTAATTTATTAATATCCGTGTGGGTTATATCCACTTCCACCACTAAATCTGGGGGCGGATCTTCAGTTAAATTAATTCTTTTTCCTAGCACTTTAGCTTGATTTTGAATGTAGTAAGCATTATCGGGTTCTGCTCCTCGCTCTAAATCTTCCCTAGCTAGAGTTGTGGAACCCAGACTTTTAATTTTTAAACCCAATTCAGACACCAAAAAATAGATAAAACGTCCAATTAATTCTCTATAAAACTCGTGTTCTTCTAGGGGCATAGTAATCTCTAAAGTGCCACGATCATAAAATAAATGGGCGCGATTATTTTCCCCTAGGGCCTGTAAAATTTGCTGATAGGATAACCAATTGAGATGATAAAAAGTAACCCGTCTTTCTGCCCGGATTTCGCTAGTATTTAACTCCAGAGGAACTGTCACCATAACTGCCCCGAAAAGCGAAATTTATGCCCAAAAAAGGGGGTTGATTCACCCCCTTATTATCTTATTAAACCAGTGCTGGAACCTGGGGCCAACGCCCGATCGTCTTACCGATGACCGCTAACTCCTGAGTTAATCGATCGAACCGGTCGGGAGTCAAGGATTGCGGCCCATCAGATAGGGCCTTGGCTGGGTTAGGATGTACCTCGATCATCAAGGAATCGGCCCCAGCTGCCAGGGAAGCCATGGCCATGGTCGGTACATATTCCCATTTACCCGTACCGTGGCTAGGATCGATCATGATCGGCAGGTGGGTTAAAGTTCTTAAAACGGGAATACAGGATAAATCTAGGGTATTGCGAGTATATTTACTGTCAAAGGTGCGGATACCGCGTTCGCAGAGAATGACATTGCTATTTCCTGCTGCGAGGATATATTCTGCCGCCATCAACCAATCTTCAATAGTGGCTGCCATGCCGCGCTTGAGTAGGACCGGTTTCGGTTGCGCCCCAACTTTTTTTAGGAGGGAAAAATTCTGCATATTGCGCGCCCCCACTTGCACCACGTCGGCTATTTCGACAATCTTATCGAGATCCGCCGCGTCCATTACTTCCGTGATAATACCCAAACCACTGGCATCTCTAGCCGCCGCTAGTAATTCCAAAGCGCTTTCCCCGTGACCTTGGAAAGCATAGGGAGAAGTGCGGGGTTTGTAGGCACCACCCCGGAGGAATTGCGCTCCGGCTGCTGCCACTCGTTTGGCAGTTTCCACGATCATCGCCTCATTTTCCACCGAACAGGGGCCGGCGACAATGCTAACGGTATGATTTCTGCCGATGGGGATAACACCGTTAGGAGTGGGGACTAAAACCTCGCTGTATTCCCCGTGACGGTATTCTAAAGAGGCACGTTTGAAGGGTTGTTCGACTCGCAGGACGGTTTCGATCCAAGGGCTTAGTTCTTGGATTTGTAGGGGGTCTAATTCCCTGGTTTCTCCGACTAAACCGATGACAACTTTATGCTTACCGACGATTTTTTCAGGACTTAATCCCCATGCCTCGAATTCGGCACTGACGCGCTCGATTTCAATTTCCGGGGAACCAACTTTCATGACAATAATCATGGCATTAACCCTTTATTTTTTTCTTTAATCTCTATTGTTGACGATTTCTAGAGGTTATCTATTTTTCTTCCACTTCTTTTTTGCCGGACCGCCAAGCGGCGATCGTTCTGCCAAAATTAGCTTGAAATTCTTGCCATCCTAGCCAATCCCCCACCCGATCCTCGTCCCAAGAAGCGGAGAAGATGCCATAACTCAGACCGATAAAACCTAGACCAAATAGGCTTAAACTGACGAGCATGGCGACGTAGGAAGGGATTTCGAGAAGATTGTGGCTAATAATCCAGTAGAAGCCAAAAAAGGAAGTTATCCCCAATACTGTCGGAATGCCACAAAATACCGCCATCCGTTTGGCCATCCGTTGACTGACCGCTTGCGGAATTGCCTTTAAGCTGGTTTCCTCGGAGCGAGTCTTTATCGGCGGTGGCACGGGACTAGGGGCAATTTTCGGGGTTTTTCGCTTATTTTGGCGCGGCTCAAAGGGGAGACGTTCTTTTTTCTCCGTCGATTTCGATTCAGAGGCCATGGTAGGGATGCAAAGGGGGTATGCTTAACGGCGAATTCCGAGACGACCAATCAGGGTTTGATAACGTTGTTGATCTTTCTTCTGGATATAGGTTAACAGTCCCCGACGACGACCGATCATCTGGAGTAATCCCCGACGGGAAGCATGGTCTTTCGGGTTAGCTTTCAGGTGTTCGGTCAGTTGGTTGATTCTCTCGGTTAAGAAAGCTACCTGTAACTCCGATGATCCTGTATCGGTTTCGTGGGCCTGATATTGGCTGATTAGTTCTTGTTTTTTGGTCTGGGTTAAGGCCATAGGACTCGTGATCTCTGCTTAAACTCTGCAATCTATCATAGTATCACGTTTCTGGTCGATCCGTAAACAGTATTCGGGAGATAGGGTGATAGGGTGATAGGGTGATAGGGTGATGAGACAGCTTCCCCACTTCCCCACTTCCCTATCTACCCCACTTCATAATCCATAATTCATAATTCCCACACCCCACACCCCACACCCCACTTCCCCACTTCCCCATTCCCAATTCCCCAATTCCGCAAATCATGGCAAAATCTTAGACATAGCGTCTAACTTACCCTGAAGATTCCATGCTGTTAAAATCCACGACCCGTCATATTCGCATTTATACGGCTGAAGTAAAAAATAATCAATTAATCGAGAGTAACAATGTGTTGACTCTTGATGTGGATCCCGATAATGAATTTAATTGGGAAGAAGTGGCTCTCAATAAGGTTTATAGTAAGTTTGATGAATTGGTAGAATCCTACAATGGGGAAGAATTGAGCGAATATAATCTCCGTCGCATCGGTTCAGATTTAGAACATTTTATCCGTTCTCTCCTGCAAAAAGGGGAAATTAGCTATAATCTCAACGCCAGAGTACAGAACTATAGTATGGGTTTACCGAAATTAGGGTGAACGATTCCGCGTCAGTCCCCACCCGGACACCTAGGGGGGTGGGGAATTTGCCTCGCGGCAATGAAGCGAACAATTGCCCGTCACTCATCCCTAATAATCGGATTGATTGAAATGTACCTTAAGTCCCACTTTCCGCACTTCTTAACAGCCTACAATCCTTTACCAGTAAGGACTATAGCGACAATGATTGATTTTTATCCAAGTGAAGAATTGTAATTTTTTTTCTCAGAAAAAACCAATTATTGAAAATGTTCTCAATAGTAGTTTCTACAGTGAAGGTTTTTCGTCAAAACAGTTTGGGGAATGTAAAGATATATAAAAGTATATGAAGATAGGCGGAATGTCGGTTAAATCGACAATAGCAGACAGTGCCGGTGCCGAGCAGCTAAAACTTAATAAAAAGGCGACAAAACTTAATAATGTCCAAAACAGCTAATTATGCCCCTCGTTGGCTCTCTGGTTGGTTAAAGAAAAATCTAGGCTAATCCGATAATAACCTGCTTGCAAATCCTGCTAGGGTGGTTTTATCTGTTAAAATTTCTTGTCGTCGTGAAGTAAAGCGGGAAGAGTATGCGAATTCTATTTGTGGGTGCCGAGGCCGCCCCAATTGCCAAAGTTGGGGGAATGGGGGACGTAATTGGGGCATTACCGAAAGTCTTGCGTCAGCTAGGTCATGACGTGCGGATTTTTCTGCCCTACTACGGTTTTCTCCAGGAAAAAATGGACATCCCTTCCGAACCCATTTGGTCAGGATTCGCCATGTTTCAGGATTTTTTAGTCTATGAGACGGTTTTACCCGATACGGATATTCCTCTCTACCTCTTTGGTCATCTAGCTTTCTCTGGACGCAATATCTACGGAGGCGAAGATGAGGCCTGGAGATTTACCCTATTTGCCAATGGTGCGGCGGAATTCGCTTGGAATTACTGGAAACCGCAAGTTATTCACTGTCATGATTGGCATACGGGCATGATTCCCGTCTGGATGCACCAAGACCCCGATATTAGCACCGTTTTTACTATCCATAATCTCGCCTACCAGGGGCCTTGGCGGGAGGCATTAGAAAAAATGACTTGGTGTCCTTGGTATATGCAGGGCGATAATACGATGGCCGCGGCGGTTCAATTTGCTAATCGCATCACCACCGTTTCTCCCACCTATGCCCGTCAAATACAGACCCCCATTTATGGCGAAAATTTAGAGGGATTATTGTCCTATATTTCCGGCAATCTGGTGGGGATTGTCAACGGCATCGATACGGAGGTGTATGACCCTGCTAAAGATGTTTATCTTAAGCAGAATTTTACCCCAGAAACCATCGAAAAACGTCTGATCAATAAAATTGCCCTGCAAGAAGAAGTGGGGCTACAGGTCAGTAAAAGTGCCTTTGTCATGGCGATGGTGACGCGTTTGGTGGAACAAAAAGGTATTGATCTAGTGATGCAAATTTTAGATCGCTTTCTCACCTATACTGATGCTCAATTGATTATTTTGGGTACAGGCGATCGCTATTATGAAACCCAACTGTGGGAGATGACTTCCCGTTTCCGGGGGCGAATGTCCCTGCATCTTCTCTATAGTGATGCCCTTTCCCGTCGCATCTATGGGGGGGCCGATGCTTTGTTAATGCCTTCCCGTTTTGAACCCTGTGGCATTTCCCAATTAATGGCCATGCGTTACGGTTGTATTCCCATGGTACGCCGCACCGGTGGTTTAGTCGATACGGTATCTTTCCACGACCCAATTCAGGAAAAAGGAACAGGATTTAGTTTCGATCGCTATGAACCTTTAGACCTGTTTACCTGTATGATCCGGACTTGGGAAAGTTTCCGTTATAAACAGGATTGGCAAAAACTACAGCAGCGGGCAATGACTCAAGATTTTAGTTGGTATAAATCCGCTTTGGAATATCTCAAAATCTACAAACAAATCACGGGACAATCGGAGCAATTATCCGATGAAGAAAAAGATAAATTGGTCGCCCTGACTAGCAGTTAAATCCTCCTTGAGTAGGGGTGAAGATATATCACCCCCACTCCGGCAGCAATTAATCGGTAATGGCGTTGAGAAGAACTTCCGCTAGGGTCATATCTTCCATATCATCGATAGTAATTGTGTCAACGATATCGAATTTGGCCCCCGCCGATTCTAGCTGATCGTCTAAAGCTTTAAGAAATTCGGTTGCTTGTCGATCATGGCCTACTTGAATCAGAGAAATGGCTAATTCTTCATCCCTATCGAGTTTTCGAGAAGCTTCGATAATTTGACGCATCACCGCTTTGCGATCATCTGGTTCTCCGTCGGTAATCACCAGAATAGTTTCTCCGTTGGGTTTAGTTTTGCCAGCAGTTTTGCGCTGAAAATAATTATTGAGGGCATCTTGAAGAACAGCGGCTAGGTCTGTCCTCCCCATAGGTTCATTTTCTTGATAAATTTGTGTCACCTTATCGGAAGTAACATTATCATAGCGTCGGAAACGTCCGGAAAAAAGATAGATAGTGATGCCGTCGGGATCGAATTCCTCGCACTTTCTAGCCAAGGCGAGGGTGGATTCTTGGGCAATTTGCCAACGGGTTTTCTCGCTGGGTTTATCAGCAGTGGACATACTGCCACTTTTGTCAATAATCAGAGTATAATCTCTGTTTTCTACCATAGGGGCTATACCTCCAAGCAATTTGCGCTCGTCCTAGTCTAATAATTATTAAACTCTAGGATGGAAACTCTACCTCGATCGACTAGGGTTTTTTAACTATTGGGGGGAGGAGACAGCGCCCCCAACAGCAGAAACTATCGCCAGAAAACCGGTCGGGCTAAAATGAAAAAAGTATGAAAATTATTGCTTAACCCGATATTGTTAAATTAGCCGATGAGTGATAGCAAATCGATCGCCTCAACCGAGAAAAAGCCAGATCAGCCACCTTCTTGGAGTTTTTGGACGGTGTTTAGTTCCACCTTCCTAACCATATTTTTTGCTGAAATCGGCGATAAAACCCAATTAGCCACCCTTCTCATCAGTGCTGAATCCCAATCCCCCTGGGTGGTTTTTGCCGGGGCAGCCACCGCTTTAATCGCTACCAGTCTCCTCGGTGTCCTGATCGGTTATTGGATTGCTCGTCGTCTTTCCCCCAAAACTTTAGATATCGGTGTCGCTATCCTTCTCCTTTTGATCACCGGTTTACTGATCGGCGATATTCTTTAAGCAATCAGTATTCAGGAGTCGGTCGTCAGGAGACTCCGAGACAGGAGATAGGGTGATAGGGTTTTGGGGTGATAGGGTGATGAAACAGCTTCCCCACCTCCCCATCACCCCACTTCCCCACTTCCCCACTTCCCCACCTCCCCATCACCCATCTCCCTAGAATTTATGAATTGGCAATTATTCGGACTGACATTTATCACGGTTTTTTTGGCAGAAATCGGCGATAAAAGTCAGTTAGTAGCGATCGCTCTCGGTGGCAGTTCCAAATCACCTAAAGCTGTCTTTTTTGGCTCAATTACCGCCTTAATCTGCACCAGTTTCTTAGGAGTCCTTGCGGGCGGCAGTATGGCGCAGTTATTCCCCGCTAAGATCTTAAAAGCGATAGCGGCCATTGGTTTTGCGCTGCTTGCTGTCCGGCTGCTTTGGCCAGATTCGGATTGATCATTGGGTTGGGCTGAATATTACTGTAAGCCTTACTAGAAAACGGTTTTGGCACTTTTTCCAGGCACGCGAGGCTATTGTGTTATTATGACACTAAATCCGGTTATTAAAGACTGATTATCTATTCCCTCTTTTGCCTTTTGCCTCTTGCCTTTTGCCTATCCTCATAACTAGCCTATACTCAACAGATTTAGTATGACTCCCTCCTGATAGCTAAAAAACTGAGGTAAATTCCAGAAAAATCATTAATTTTTGGGAAAAAAGTAGCAAAAGTTACAAAAAACATCCAAAAAGTAGCGAAAATCACAAAAAATCTGTTAACCTAGCCGTAATATCACACAGATATTCGTAGAAAGATTCCCGAAAATCTCCTCAGCAAAAACATCCGTGTGAAGTAGCTAATATTGTCAGCGAGGTTAGTTCAAGATCATCATGTCAAATTTAGGACGACGTAAATTTCTCCTGTACGGTTCTGCCGCTTTGGGAACCAGTATTCTGTTAAAAGCTTGTGGTGGCAATCAAAGCCAAACCCCCACGGCCAGTCCTAGCCCGGCTGCTAGTCCCGCCCCAGCTTCTGGAGAGACAATTAAGGTGGGTATTCTGCACTCCCTCAGTGGCACCATGGCCATCAGTGAAACCAGCGTAGTCGATGCGGAAAAACTGGCGATCGAGGAAATCAATGCCGCCGGTGGTGTTCTTGGTAAACAGATTGAGGCAGTGGTGGAAGATGGCGCTTCTGATTGGCCAACTTTTACCGAAAAAGCCACCAAACTGATCGATCAGGACAAAGTTTTGACCGTCTTCGGTTGTTGGACTTCCGCCAGTCGTCAGGCGGTTTTGCCCGTGTTTGAATCCAGAAACCATATGCTCTGGTATCCCGTCCAGTACGAGGGTCAAGAGTGTTCTAGAAATATCTTCTACACTGGCGCTGCCCCCAACCAGCAGATCGAGCCAGCAGTGACTTGGTTGCTGGAAAACAAAGGGAAAAAATTCTTCCTTGTCGGTTCCGATTACGTTTTCCCCCGCACTGCCAACACGATTATTAAAGAGCAGTTAAAGGCGAAAGGCGGCGAAACCGTGGGTGAAGACTATCTACCCCTAGGTAACACGGAAGTTACCCCGATTATTACCAAAATTAAGCAAGCTTTACCCGATGGCGGCGTTATTTTCAACACCCTCAACGGTGATAGTAACGTGGCTTTCTTTAAACAACTGCAAGCGGCCGGTTTAACTCCCGATAAATATCCGGTCATGTCGGTGAGTGTTGCCGAGGAAGAAGTCAAACAGATCGGTAAGGAATATCTCCTCGGTCAATACGCTTGTTGGAACTATTTCCAAACCGTAGATACCCCCGCTAACAAGAAATTTGTTGCGGCTTTTCGAGCTAAATATGGTGAGGATCGCGTGACCAATGACCCCATGGAAGCGGCCTACATCATGGTCTATCTCTGGAAGCAAGCGGTGGAAAAAGCGGCAACCGCCGATGATCTCGACAAAGTTCGCGCCGCCGCCATCGGACAAAAATTCGATGCTCCCGAAGGACCGGTGGAAATGTTCCCCAATCATCACATCTCCAAAACCGTCCGCATTGGTCAGGTGAGAGATGATGGTCTATTTGACATCATTTGGTCAACTCCGGGGGTGGTGGATCCGCAACCCTGGAACCAATTTGTCCCCGAAACTAAGGGCTTTGCCTGTGACTGGACTGATCCGGCTAAGGGTGGTAAGTTCAAAATGGAAAAATCATAGTTTTAGGAGTTTTTCCAGACAATAACGAGAGTGAGGTGGGCATTACTGCTCACCCCACTTTTTAAAGGTTAAAAATGCACAGGAATAACGAAAAGTGTCAGCATTATTAGAAGGATTATTTAATGGTATTAGCATCGGTTCTGTGCTATTGCTGGCCGCTTTAGGACTAGCGATTGTTTTCGGACTGATGGGGGTGATTAATCTCGCTCACGGTGAGTTAATGATGTTAGGGGCCTACAGTACTTTTGTGGTGCAGAATATCTTTAAAGGTTTTGGTTCTCCCCTCTTTGATACTTATGTTTTATTTGCCCTACCGATCGCTTTTTTAGTGTCGGGATTGGCGGGATTATTATTAGAAAGGGGGGTGATTAGGTTCCTGTACGGCAGACCCCTAGAAACGCTGCTGGCCACTTGGGGAGTCAGCTTAATTCTGCAGCAATTTGTCAGAAGTGTCAACGGTTTATTAGTAATTAGTTTAATAGTTTTCTGTCTGTTATTTTTTGGGGCGATGACGCTGTTAAGTCGTCGCCTAGATTGGGAGAGAATTCGCAATTTAGCTATTGGTATCACCCTGCCTTTATCCCTAGCTATCGCTGGATTATTAGGCTATCTTTTATCTTTTAATCCCGTTCTCGCTAGACCCTGGTTTAGTGCCAGAAACGTCGATGTCACGGCTCCTGCTTGGTTACGGGGAGGTTTACCTTTACCGGGTTTTCAAATGCCCTACACCCGTCTATTTATTATCATTTTAACTGCCATTTGTTTGTTAGGAACCTATTGGTTTTTAAATAAATCTTCTTGGGGTTTACGCATTCGTGCCGTCACCCAAAATCGCCAGATGAGTTCCTGTTTAGGTATTCCGACAAATCAAGTGGATGCTTTGACTTTTGCCCTCGGTTCGGGATTAGCTGGAGTTGCCGGTTGTGCGATTAGTTTTTTGGGTTCCGTCGGTCCAAATGTGGGACAAAATTATATCGTTGATACCTTCATGGTAGTGGTGGTGGGGGGAGTGGGTAATCTCCTAGGAACTATTATCGCAGCCATGGCGATTGGTGTGGCTAATTATTTAATTGGTTCGGGAACTTTTGCCCTGATTTTTGGTTCCGTAGAAGCACTAAAACCCCTAACGGATTTCTTCACCTTTTTCTCCACCACTAGCATGGCAAAAGTGATGATTTTTGCTTTAATTATTGCTTTCTTGCAATTCAAACCTGCGGGAATTTTTCCTCCTAAAGGACGTACTGCCGAGTTATAGATTATGATTACCGAAACCATCACTAGAAACGAATCCCGACAACGGGAAAAGAAAAAGTTAATCACGGAAATCGCTGTTATTGTTGGTTTAGTGGTCATCTTTGCGGTGTTACTGCCCTTAGCTTTGTCGGCTTTCCGTTTGCGTTTATTGGGGCGATTTCTTTCCCTCGCTATTGTTGCTTTGGGGATAGATTTAATCTGGGGTTATACGGGTTTATTAAGTCTTGGTCATGGTATTTTTTTTGCCCTCGGTGGTTACGCTTTGGCCATGTACCTAAATCTTCAGTTACCCCCCGGACAAATGCCCGAATTTTTTACTCTCTACGGGGTGACAGAATTACCTTTTGTTTGGCAACCCTTTTATTCCCTACCTTTGACAATTCTAGCCCTAATTATCGTACCAGCGATCGTGTCGGCATTATTAGGTTATTTAATCTTCCGCAACCGCATTAAAGGGGTTTATTTCTCGATTTTGACCCAAGCGGCTTTACTGGTATTTTTTAACTTTTTTAACGGTCAACAAAAGTTAATTAACGGCACTAATGGCTTAAAAACCGATACCCAAACAATTTTCGGGTTGCTGGTAGGTTCCGATGCCGTTCAAGTGGCCTTTTATTTACTCACAATTGTCTGTTTACTGGCTATTTATCTGCTCTGTCGTTGGTTAACTACGGGCAGATTTGGGCGCTTGTTAGTCGCCATTCGCGATGATGAGGTGCGTGTGCGTTTTTCTGGTTATGATCCTACTTGGTTTAAGGTGTTAGTTTTTGCCATTTCTGGGGCAATTGCCGGTGTTGCCGGCGCTCTTTATACCGTGCAAACGGGAATTATCACCCCTAACTCTATGGATGTGGCTTTTTCCATTGAAATGGTGATTTGGGTGGCTGTGGGGGGACGTGCTACCCTTGTGGGGGCAGTTGTCGGTACTTTATTGGTACGCCTGGCCCAAACTTTTTTAAGCGAACAATTTCCGGAAGTCTGGGTATTTTTCCAAGGGGCCCTATTCCTAATTGTGGTGACAGTGCTTCCCGATGGTCTTCTCGGTGGAATTAAACGTTTGCTGACTCATTTTGGTTTCCGCAAAACTTTAATTACCTATCCTAGTATTGAGGAAGCTCCGGAAGTGCAACTGGAAAAAGAAGAATTAGAGCATAAGTGATCTTAGCTATCAGTTATCAGTTATCAGTTATCAGTTATCAGATGTGAGTTTTCAGTTCACTGATTACTGCTGACTGTTCACTGAAAATACTTCCCAATTCCCTCTTAGAAATTATGACTGGAAAAATCTTAGAAATCGAGAATCTTACCGTTAGTTTTGGGGGTTTTAAAGCTCTCAATAATCTTAATTTCAGTATGGATACGGGAGAATTGCGGGTGATTATCGGTCCCAATGGTGCGGGAAAAACCACTTTTTTAGATGTGATTACGGGGAAAGTGCAACCCACCATCGGACGGGTATTATTTAAAGGTCGAGATATCCGCAAAATTCCTGAATATGCGATCGCTCGTTTAGGTATTGGTCGCAAATTCCAAACTCCCAGGGTATATTTAAATCTAACTGTCCGAGAAAATCTCGATTTAGTTAGCAACCGTAATAAAAATGTTTTCTCAACTCTTTTCGGTCGTCCTCCCCTAGAAGATAGCAGAAAAGTTATTGGTTTATTGGAAATTATCGGGTTAACTGCTAAAGCTGATTTATCCGCTTCTTTACTGTCCCACGGCGAAAAACAACGCTTAGAAATTGGCCAATTAGTGGCCCAGTCACCAGATTTACTACTGGTAGATGAACCCGTGGCAGGATTAACCGATGAGGAAACAGAAAACGTGGGCAATTTGTTATTAAATCTAGCGGAAAGTCATTCAATTATTGTCATTGAACACGATATGGAATTTGTCCGTCAAATTGCCCGCAAAGTCACGGTTTTACACCAAGGAACTGTTCTCTGTGAGGGGAATATGGAGCAAATTCAAAATGATCCGAAAGTTATTGAAGTTTATCTAGGTTCCTCGGAAGAATAAAGAGTAAAATGATTAAAATTAGTTAAAAAGGGTTGACAATGTTACACATATCTGATCTCAATGTTTACTACGGAGAAAGTCATATTTTAAGAGATGTTGACCTTAACATTAATGCGGGAGAAATGGTCTGTTTAATTGGACGTAATGGCGTGGGTAAAACTACCCTATTAAAAACCTTGATGGGGATTCTCAAACCGCGAGCGGGAACAATTAATTATGAGCAACAAAACCTGATTAATAAAACCTCAGATCAAAGAGCCAGATTAGGACTGGGTTATGTGCCGCAGGGTAGGGATATTATTCCCCGTTTAACGGTAAAAGAGAATTTAACTCTCGGTTTGGAAGCTTTACCCACAAAAAGAAAAAATGCCACAATTCCCGAAGAAATCTTTGATTTGTTTCCTGTTTTAAAAACCATGTTATCGCGGATGGGAGGAGATTTAAGCGGTGGACAACAACAGCAATTAGCCATCGCTCGCGCCTTAGTGGGGGAACCAAAATTATTAATTTTAGATGAACCCACGGAAGGAATTCAACCGTCAATTATCCTCGAAATTGAAGCGGCGGTACGGCGCATTGTTGCCAGCAAAGGAATCGCCGTTTTATTAGTAGAACAACACCTGCATTTTGTCCGCCAAGCTGATCGATATTACGCCATGCAGAAAGGGGGAATTGTTGCTTCCGGTTTCACAAGCGGATTAAGTCAAGAAGTCATTCAGCGATTTTTGTCGGTTTAAACTTAACTTTTTCCTTGATAAGTAGGTAGGCGTTAAAAATTATCAGACACCCCCCTTATCAAGGGGGGATGAAGGGGGGATCGACACCCCCCTTATCAAGGGGGGATGAAGGGGGGATCGACACCCCCCTTAT
>NZ_JADBSZ010000357.1:0-16762 GCF_020246425.1 Microcystis sp. M079S1 | reverse complement strand
TTGGAGTGATTGGGGGGAAAATTCAGGTACTTTTTCCCTGAAAATTAGGTAGTTGACCACCTGAAAATCGATAAAACCCCACACCCCACACCCCACACCCCACACCCTGCCCCCAGGAAAAACTTTTTCAGCAAGCCCTAATTACAATCATGGACCCAACTAATCGCTAACCTTAAAACAGTTAGTAGTCGCTTAATTAGAAAGGAATTTCCGGATTTGGCGGCAAAGTATTTCGACAATAAACCTTATTTTTGGACGGGAGGTTATTTCGTGGCTAGTTGTGGAGGTGTTACCATCGAACAACTAAAAAAATACGTTGAGAACCAAAACTACCCGAAAGTGGAAACCCTACCGCGTTAGTTTTATTCTGGTGGCGATTCATCTCCCGTTAACTGCGTAGCGGTTTAACGGGAGTCCTCTCGCTCCATTGAGATAGATTTGGCTGGGTTGAATCGCGGCGGGATGATGATAACAACCATGACGCAATAAACTCATCTCTGGGGCGGTTTCGTCGGGAAAATAGGCAAAAGAAGTCAAATTCAAGAGAGTATTATCGATCGCCTCTCGATAGGTTCCATAACTAGGATCACTGCTGGGTAAAGCTTTTAATAAGCGAATGATCCCCGCCACAGCGATCGCCGCTGCCGAAGAATCCCTTTCGGTAGCGGCATTTTTTTGCAGGGCATAATCAAAGTCCCAGGGGGGAATAAAATCTCCGGCGCGTCTTTGTCCACCGGGCCAGCGATCGGGCAAATTGTCCAGATAATAATTAATGGCATCCTTGGCAATGGTTAACATTTCCGGATCGCCGGTGTAAATATAGGCCGTCGTGGCACTATAAATAAACCAAGCTTGACCCCTGGACCAAGTGCTATCATCGCGCCAGCCCTGTTTCCCCTCATTAAATAAGAAATTTCTATAGGTGGGAGAGTTGACATTTTGATCAAAATACCCTCTTTGCCAAGTTCCCGTTTTACCCGGGCGACGATTAGCCCCAAAGGTGCGGCTAATGGTGCGGATGTGGGAAAGAGCCTTTTCTTGCCAATCTTTTGCTTCCTTGGGGTCAGGATTGTGGAGACTTGCCCAGAGCAGTTGTTCTATATTGATCGTATGGTCGATAAAAACCTGCCAATGTTCTTGCTGATCGGTGCGATCGGCCTTGCGTAACCAGCCAAAAGTCCCGATATCGCTGTGATAAGCTAAACGGCTTTTACTTCGGATCACCGATATAGACTCCAAAAGGGTTATAGCTGTTGGATCATGCAGGTTAAGCGCCGTTTAGCTTAACTCCCCTTCCCATCCTGAAAGGGTTGGGCTAGTTGTCTGGCTCCCTGTAAAGTGATCTCTAAAGCTGTCTGTTTTTCCTGGCCCCGTCCCGACTCAAACCAAGGAGCAAAAACCAGTAAATTATTAAGAGCGATGTCTTTGTTCTTTAAACTCGCTTCTTTTAAGGGATCGCTCCATTTTTTCGCAGCAGCAGCCCAAAAGCCCGCATACATAGGGTCTGATTCTAAGTCAGTAATTTTCCATAATAGAGCAGGAAAAGCCCCTGCCGCCCAAAAATCGGCGTTTTCTAACTTCCAAGTGCCGGGGGTGGGACTATTCCTCCTCCGTAGCCAATTGAAGAAATTAAAACCCGATGGCTCTGGATGGGTAAGATAGGGATAGAGAATTCCCCGACGGGCATAACTATCGAGATAGTCGATCGTAGTGGCTAGTTTCATCTTAGCCAGATCGAGACAGAGCTTAATTCTTGCAGCTAGGGGCATTTTGTCCCGTAATTCCGCCGCCGATCGGGGACGATGGATAATCAGGGAGGCCACCGCACCGATCGCCGCCCCCGTACCCATAATAATTAGCGTGCGTCGCTTCAAATTCCCGACTCCTAAGCTGGATAGATGCGAATACGGCGATTCGGTTCCTCTCCGAAGCTATCGGATTGGAGACGGTAATGTTCCACTAATTCGTGCTGCATTTTCCGCACTTTCGCCGATCGCGGCAGTAACTCCACCGGTTGACCGGTAGGAATAACGATTTGTTCCACCGCTAACCGGGCCTCCTCCAAAGCTTCGATCTCGTCATCGCTACCGCTGCGGGCAAATAAACGCATATCCGCACCTTCCTGATTCATCGGGTCATCAATGCCCAAAATCCGCTTTAAACCGCGAGAAATTTGGGGCAGGGTATTGGATTTGATGCCGTGGATGGGAATTTGTCTTACTTTGGCAATTTGCCGCAATTTTGACTGATTTTTGACGTGGGAACGCAGGGCCAGCACCGCGTCGGCCTCCTGTAAATCTTTGGTCAAAACGATCGGCAAATCTAGGGCCTGTACTACCTGTTCGATCGGGGCGCGACTGACTCCGTAGGGATAGACATAAACCGGCCAATCTTCGCCATTGGGACCGGGGATGCGGATTTTTTCCGTTTCCGGTTCTTCCTGCAGCCAAGATTGTTCGAGGAGGCGATCAAAATCGTTTTCCCGGTTGAGTCCGCCTGCACCGAAACGGGCCACGGGAGTCATCCGGCCATCGGCCCGCCATCCCTTGGGTTTATCCATTTCTGGCAGATAATTGCGACGCAAAGGGGTGAGGTTTTCCTGTTTTGGTTCTTCCTGAGTGACTTGTACTTTCCCCTCCTCATCTACCCAACGGATTTGGGCAATTGCTTCCCGTCCCCGCAGCAGTTGGTCGATAGTGGTGGATACGTCTTCGTGGATAACCCAGCGCTGACGTTCCAACATTTCGATGGCAATGTCAAAGGTGGGCGGTGCTTTGCGTTCTAAAACGGTTTTCTGAGAACCCCGGCGGCGTGCTTCTTCGTCTCCGAGAGTTACTGCCTGAATTCCCCCGACTAAATCCGATAAAGTCGGGTTTTTAATTAAATTTTCCAGTTGATTGCCGTGGGCGGTTCCCACTAACTGCACCCCGCGTTCGGCGATCGTGCGAGCGGCCAGAGCTTCTAATTCCGTACCGATCTCATCAATCACGATCACCTCTGGCATATGGTTTTCCACCGCTTCGATCATGACTTGATGCTGCAATTCCGGACGGGCCACCTGCATCCGACGAGCGCGACCGATGGCCGGATGGGGAATATCTCCATCCCCGGCGATTTCGTTGGAGGTGTCGATAATCACTACCCGTTTATTGAGGTCGTCGGCTAAAACTCGGGCAATTTCCCGGAGAGCGGTGGTTTTCCCCACCCCCGGACGACCGAGCAGCAGCAGGGATTTACCCGTTTCCACTAGGTCGTTAATCAGGGTGATCGTACCGAAAACGGCCCGACCGATACGACAGGTTAAACCGATAATTTCCCCGTCTCGATTGCGAATGGCACTGATGCGGTGCAGGGTGCGTTCAATCCCGGCGCGATTATCGCCGCTAAAACTGCCCACCCTGGCGATCGAATACTGGATTTCTTCTTTTGAGATCGGTTCGTCCCCCAGATCGATCGCCCCATCGGGAAAACGCGCTTCTGGTATGCGTCCCAAATCCATAACCACTTCGATCAGTTGATGCTGCCGCGGGTGTTCCTCGATTTTGGTGCGAATCCGCGCGGGTAGAATTGCCAAGAGTTTGTTTAAATCGTCGGTAACTGGCATCCGAGAGGAGGGTAGGGTTTCTGGCATTAATAGTAAAAGGTTTTGGTGTTAACGGAGGCAGGGGGCAGGAGGCCGTTTTTGTAACGGGGATTTATGCCCCGCTCCAAAAACTTTTCGCCTTAAAAGGCGAGGTTTTAGACCTGATTTTTTCGATAATTGGCCGTTTTTATTTCCAAGATTTTCTTGGGGTCTAACACATTTAGGGGTTAGTTGTCAATTAAAAAAATATTATAGTTTTTTGACCAAGGCTAGGCTTTCAATTGAGCAACGAGAATAGAAGCGGCTTTAACGGCTTCTTGGTAGGCTTGGGGGTCATTTTCAAGGTTAGGCTGGTCTAAATGCTCTAAAATTGGCAAAATCAATGAACGGGCGTAACTTCCAGATGCAATACCAGCGATTTTTTCTCTCAGTCCCAGTTGCCGTAATTTGGTCACGGTATGGTCATTGGTTCCCCCGGCTAACTGCACAAATCCGGCTAGATTGGCACAGAGGACTTTTTTGGCCATATTAATAGCCGGGTGGGTGGTTCCTTTGCCGATATCGCCGCTCATCGGTCGGCCGTCAGTCTGCCAAATCAGAGGACAGCTTAGGGGTGAAATAGTTTCTTGCAGATAGTGGAGGTAATCAATGATATGCTGATGATCTTGGCAACTTATGGCGAGGATTTTTAGGTTTTTACTTACAGGTGCGATCGCTTGCCAGAGTCGAGCAAATTCCTCTCCATGACCGACTTGGGTATGAATTTCGATCGCATCGACTCCCATTTCGATAATTAAGGGGATAATTTCTTGGGGTTGACAGACACGGGATTCCGTGGTGATGATTTGTAAGGGACAAACGGGTAAGCAACGACCGCAACCATAACAGCGCTGTTCGATCACTCCTCCCCTATCGATAGCATAAGCGGGACAGATTTTTTCGCAGGGACGGGGACAATCGACCGGACAGAGTTGCGGGTTAAAGATAGCTTTACGAAAGTGGGGATCTTCCCCGTCATTGAGACTGACCATTAACCAAGGTCGTCGATTGGGAGGTAATCCAGCGATTTTTTCGGCGGTTTCGATGCCTTCTTTGGCCGCAACAATCACAGCCCGGTCGGCGGCCACATCAATACAATCGGCCCCGACGATAGTATAGGTCAAAGCGAGGTTGCGAATCGTGGGCAAATCCTGGTAACTGGCTCCACAGATGAGCTTGAACCAGTGACCCGCAACTAAGGACCAGAAGGGAGAGGAGTTTTTATCTAGCACTTTTTTATCCTATCGCAGCCAGCCCCTAAACGTCAGCCTTGTGCTGCTCTGATAGTAAATCTTCTGACTAAAGACTAGAACTCTTGCATAATTAATTTTTGAGGTTTCAAAAACGGCAAAAATAAGGATTAAATGGCACAAAATCTGTAAATAGACCATTTAATTGCTTATTATTTATTCTTAATTCTCCTGACTACTGACGACCGGCTACTGACTCCTAACCCTAACAACAATTTTTGATTTTTACAAGAGGTCTATTCTTCCTTTGGCATCAGTGTCTGTCCCGGGCTGCCCCTCACTTTTGCCAGCAAGCAGAGGCTAGAAGCCTATCCGACAGATAATAAGTTCGTCAGTGGTTAGGGAAATGTGTAATTAATTTAGAGAAAAAATACCAAATCCGTTTTAATCACGACGATAATAAAATCCCGAAAGATATACTGTGACTAGATTTATCAAAAATTTTGGTCGGCGGATTTGGTAAAATTATGTAATTAATCGAGTTCATCAAACAAAAGTTCCTCTAGAATTGGTCCCATACCGTCATCATCGGGGGAAACTAATTCAACTTTCCCTTCCGCATCACCGACGGCTAAGAATAACAAAGGAGCTAGGGGACTGTAAATCGAGTATTTTTGGTCTTCCGAAAAGAAACTGGCGAGAAATTGCAATTCTTCCGGCTCTGATGACGAGGAGGGTTCATCGCCATCAATTTCTAAACTGAGAACATTATCTTCTTCTAGGGGCGGTAATTCACCACTAACAGTCAAGGTGTGGGCAGTGGATTTGAGCAATAGGTCTAATTCTGCTAAAACTGCCTTAGCATCGGCGAAAATACGCTCGATTTCCTCGCTATCTTCGATTAAGAAGGCATCAGATTCTTCTTCCTCCGATTCCTCATCCCAAGCTAGAATCATCACCGGGGTATCCACGGGGACAAGAAGCATATAGGTGAGATCATCGGTTTCATAGGCGTTCTCAATATAACAGTCCAGCGATCGACCTTGCTCATCCCAGAGGGTTATGATATCCGCTTCTTCGAGTTCGTTTTCTTGAAAATTAAATTGAGGGGACATAGGCTCTCAAACGCTAATGATTGAATCAGAATATCATGAGATGATCCTCAATCAAACCAAGAATTCCGGTGCAAATGTTGAAAACCCTGCACATCAGTTAAATTGTATTGTAGGGGCGTGATGGTGATAAAATTATCGCCAATAGCGCGCACATCCGTAGGCACTTCCGGGGGTAAATGGGTATAGTCCGGTTGTTCGATATCTTCCACCACTTCCCCAATTAACCAGTAATAACTTTTACCCCTAGGATCCAGTCTTTTCTCGAAGGTTTCTTCGTAGCGTCGCAATCCTTGCCTAGTGATTTTCACCCCCTTGATTTCGCCACTACTAACCGGAGGGACGTTCACATTGAGTAAAGTGGGAATAGGAAAAGGGTTAAGGGCAACTTTCCTGACTAAAGTGAGGGCAAAATCGGCGGCCGGCTGGAAATCACAGGCTTTAAAACTAGCCAGACTAAAAGCAATACTGGGAATACCCTCGATTAAGCCCTCCAGGGCTGCGGAAACCGTGCCAGAATAGAGGATATCGGTGCCGAGATTAGACCCGTGGTTAATGCCAGCTAAAACTACATCGGGACGCTCTTTGAGGACGGCACTAAGGGCAAATTTCACCGAATCGGCGGGAGTTCCCGAGCAAGACCAAGCAATCACATCGGGATGAAAAATTCCTTCCACCTGTTCGGCCCGGATGGGATGGTGTAAGGTTAAGCCATGACCAGTAGCAGAGCGCTCGCCGTCGGGACAAACTACGGTGACTTGATGGCCCGCAGTAGCGAGGGTGTTAGCGAGGGTGCGGACTCCTAGGGCGGAAATGCCGTCATCGTTACTGATCAGTAGTTTTAAAGGGCGATCGCTAGTCATAGAAATTTCTGCTCTACTGCGTCGGCTAGTGGTATAATATAATAGTATTTTATTGTGGGTACGTAGCTCAGAGGATAGAGCACCAGGTTCCGGTCCTGGGTGTCGGGGGTTCGACTCCCTCCGTACTCGTTCAGAAATCAGGGGTCGGTATTGTAAAGTATCATTGGAACTCCCCTGTGGTGGAAAACTGTCATTTGTTAAGCTAAAAGCTTAAATCTACTTAGTTTCTAACCTTCTTTTTGGGTAGGAGAATTGCCAGATTTTTTTTGCTGCTTCTTGCTTTCAGAAGCTGATAACTGATAGCTATATTAATCCAGAGCGCGACGAATTTGAAGACAACACCATTCTTGACGTTTCCACAGGGCAGCCACTGTCCAGCCTTGGGGTTCTAAAATATCTGTAACTGCTTGTGCTTGGGTGACGAGGATGCCGCTTAAAATTCCCCAAGTGGTGGGTTTTGCCAGACGGTTGATTTCGGGCATTAAAGCGATAATTGTCTCGGCTAAAATATTACAAACGATGCCATCGACACCATCGGGAATTAATTCTAATAACTCCTCGACACTACCCTGATTAATAGCTAAATTTTCGGGGTTAATCCCGTTGAGATGGCGATTACTGCGCGTCGCACTCACCGCCAGCGGATCTGTATCGACAGCATAAACTTTTTTGGCCCCCAATAAAATCGCCCCGATCGCCAGTATGCCGGAACCACAACCGATATCGGCGATAATTTTAGGCTCTGGATGGCTACTTAAACGCATTTCTAGGGATTCTAGACATAATTGCGTGGTTGGATGCGTTCCCGTGCCGAAAGCGGAACCGGGGTCAATTTTAATCACCAATCTCTGGTTATTTTCGGGGGGATTTAACCAAGCAGGACAGATCAAAAAGCGATCGCCGATCTCGCTAATTTGCCAATGTTGTTTCCAACTGCTGGCCCAGTCTTCCTCGTCCATTAACTGCCAATGGCTGACAGGTTCGGGAAAACCTAAAATCAAAGCATCTTCCTTTAAGCAGAGGCTTAGTGCCTCTAAATCGGGCAATTGCGCTTTAATTTCTGGTATATAGGCCTTAACCTCTAAAGAGGATTGTTTTTTAGCAGTGGCCGTTCCCGAACAGCCAAAATTTTCCAGTCTCCAGAAAACCGTTTCTTCGAGACTAGGTTCGCACAAAACCGTAATTTCCCACCAACTATTAGACATATATCAGTGATCAGTGATCAGTTATCAGATTTGAGTTTTCAGTCAACAGTATTAAGTAGGTGGGTGGAATTAAATATAAGATGAACGTAGGTTGGGTTGAAGCATGAAACCCAACGCCCGCATGGGTTACGCTACCGCTAACCCATCCTACAAATAATTGTGCCTCCCTACTTAAGTGGCAAGTGCGGAGCTTTCTTTTCACTGATTACTGATTAAGCTAAGACGCATTTAAACCGCTTATTCTTAGATTAGCCCCCCTTGCCCCCCCACCCCCCCGATGTTGGTAGTAGGGTTGATTCATGAATCAACCCTACCTTGAATCAACCCTAGGGGGGGTGGGGGGTTGCCCCTTGCCTTCAGAAGCTGATAACTGATTTAATCTAGAGTTTCACTGTATAAGCATCACGGATACCGGGGACTTTAGTAATTTCCGAGAGAAGACCTTCTGGTAAAGGATCATCGAGACTCAGGGCCATAACTGCGTCACCGCGAATAATTTTGCGTCCTACCTGCATACTGGCGATATTGACATTAAAACTGCCTAAAAGTGCGCCAATTTTGCCGATAATACCGGGCATATCCTGGTGAAGGGTGAATAACATATGATTACTCGGTGGCACGTTAATGGGGAACTCATCGAGGTCAGTAATGCGGATTTCTCCGGTGCTTAACAGCGCCCCAGTGACGGAATGGGTCCCCATAGAACCATTAGCTTCCAAATGAATCGATCCCGAATAGTCGCGGGTGGAAGCATCCCGGGTTTCGATTACCCGGATACCGCGTTCCTTAGCTTCGATCGCCGCATTAACATAGTTTACCCGTTCCCGGAGGGCTTGGGAAAGTAAACCCTTAATGGCCGCTATCACTAGGGGTTGACTGTCTTTAGTGGCCAATTCTCCCTGTAAACGGACATTTAACGAGTCACAGCGACCTCCTGCCAACTGACTGACGAGATTACCCATAGTTTCCGCTAATTGCAGGTAAGGGCGCAGTTTTTCCATAACATCGGGAGTTAGTCCGGGGATATTAACAGCCGAGCGCGCTGGCAAACCGAGGAGGACATCGCGAATTTGTTCGGCCACATCAATAGCCACATTCACCTGTGCTTCCGTAGTCGATGCACCTAGGTGGGGAGTGAGGATGACGTTAGATAATTCTCTTAATCTAGATTCGCCTAAAGGTTCCTGTTCAAATACATCCAAGGCTGCCCCGGCGATTCTACCGGATTCGAGGGCTTCAATTAAAGCCAACTCATCGATAATGCCGCCTCTGGAACAGTTAATGATGCGGACTGTGGGTTTCATCTTAGCGATGGTTTCCCGACCGATGAGATGCTGGGTTTCGGCAGTTTTCGGGACGTGGAGAGTGATAAAATCGGACTCAGCAAAGAGTAATTCTAGATCCACCAAGGTGCAACCGAGTTGATCGGCGCGTTCTTTGGAAATAAAGGGATCGTAGGCGAGAATTTTCATGCCTAGAGATCTAGCAACGGCGGCGACGTGGGAACCAATTTTCCCTAAACCGACGACTCCTAGGTTCTTTTTATAAACTTCTGTGCCGATAAAGCGATTTCTTTCCCATTTATTCGCTTTTACCGACTGATTGGCATCGGGAATATGACGGGAGAGGGATAACATCATGGCCAAGGCGTGTTCGGCAGCGGCGATCGTGTTACCTTCGGGAGAGTTAACGACAATAATACCCTGACGAGTGGCCGCGGGAACATCGATATTATCGACTCCTACCCCTGCGCGGCCGATAATTTGCAGTTTGCTGCCCGCTTCGACGATTTCTTTGGTGACGCGGGTACTGGAACGGAGCATCAGTGCGTCGTATTCGGGGATAATTTGAATGATTTCCTCAGCGGATAGTCCTGTTTTCACGTCCACTTGGGCAACCTGTGACAGAATTTCTACTCCTACCGGATCGATCGAATCGGATACCAGAACTTTGGCCATAATCTTTATAACGTGCTTTATTCAGTCTACGGGCAAATGCTAGACCAATATTCGGGTCTAGCCGCAATAGCCCATTTTAGAAGCAAAGGGTGCAGTCTATGGCAAAATTAGCGAAAAGATTTTAGGTTGTCATTCTCATTGTCGTCAATGGTGTCGATGTCAGCCTCTTGCCGTTGTAACTGAGATATTGCCAATTTAATCACGGTGGCGATCGAGTTTTCCGCTTCTTTTTCTAAGGCCTTTTCTAGGGCTGCCATTGCTTCTGTATCCTTAATTTTCATTAACGACAAAGCCGCCGATTTGCGCGTTTCCCCCTCGGGATGTTCTAACAATGGAATCAAACGGGAAACTGCCGGTTTATAGGCGAGATTTCCTATTACTGCCGCCGCTTCACAACGCACCGTTTCAGAGTGATCCTCAAGGGCATTAATTAACAATCCCAAGGCTGTTGCTTCGCCACTATCCTGAGCGATTTTAGCGATCGCACCTACCACGGCAGCCCGCACCGCTTCCGAATCAGAGTTAATTTCCCGATATAAATATTCCTTCGCTTCCGTGCCAATAAAAGCTAAAGCCCAGGCCGCATGACCTTTGGTGCTTTCGGGATGTTCACCGGAGGCGAGAATATCGAGTAACAGGGGAACAGCAGCCTCACCAATACGAGCCAAAGCACCCACGGAGGAACCTTTAACCACTGTATCCTCATCGTTAAGCAGCGCTTGCACTAGGGGAGATACGCTGTCGGGATCCGCAATTAGAGTTAGAGTTTTGGCACTGGCACGACGCACCACCGGCTCCTGATGATTGAGCAGTGCTGTCACTAAAAAAGGAGTGGCAGCTTTGCCGATTTTACCGAGAGTATCGGCAAAACCCAAGCGTACCATTCCCCGGGGATCTCCCAAACATTCCACCAGACGCTGGATGCGTTGGCTATCACTCCCATCGAAGGTTCCCTCCGCCACTTCCTTACGGGCGATCGCCAAAAATTCGTCTACTTCGGCACTGGATAGGGGGGATAATTTGATCGCTTCACTCATAGGCGGGAATTTTCCATCAATATTGGGTTAATTAGCGGTCAGCCGTGGGACTATCAGCCTTTAGTTCTCGGTTTTTGCATTAATTAGCCATTTTTCCGACCAATATAACTTTTATCTAGCTGACGACCAACGGCTGCCGGCTATTTTAATTGCTGCTGAGGGCGGCCTGTTGGGCGCGGAGATTGGCGAGAGTTTCGTCAATTTGGGCTAATTCTGGCTCTAAACGAGCATTAAGCTTCGATTTGGGCAGTTTCGCTTTTTGAGCGGCATTGGTGAGATCGTTGATCAAGCGTTGACGATAGACCTCAAATTCTTCAATCACTGCCGCGATGTCTTGCGGAGTAACGGGTTCGGGAATATTGGTAAGATTGTCAGTCATGGCGATCGCTTAATTGAGATTTTTGTTAAAGGTTTGTCCCTGATTTTCTCAAATTTTCCTACCCTAGTCCGATAATTGTAATAACTGGTAACGAAACCCGATTCTGGGAAATCTTGAGCAGTGGATGAGACTAAACAAATGAAAACCTAGAAATAATCAGGATTTCTCCCTTTTTACCCCTGACTTTTTACTTGATTTAAGGCACGATGGATAAACGTTTTTTTAATATGTTTGGGTTAACGGAAGATCAAGCGATCGCTCTCCTGCAAACCCCGCTCGAACAGTTAAACGCACCCACAGAGCGTTATGTAGCGGCAGCCCATCTAATTAATTTTCCCACGGAGCGATCGATTAATGCTTTGATCGCGGCCATAGAAAATCCCTCTCACGATCTCTATGATCGCATTACCCGACGCAAAGCTTTAGAAAGTTTAGGTCGTTTGCAAGCAGCAAAAGCTTTACCGATTATTCGCGATTGTTTAACCGATGAAGATATTTATACCGTGGAGAATGCTGTCTGGGCGATCGGCGAGATCGGTACGCAGGAAACCGCCATTTTAGAGAAAATTAGTCAATTATTAGATAAACCTGGCCAGAGTTACCGGACTATTATTCAAACTTTAGCTAAATTAGATTATCAACCCGCCGTCTCGTCCATAGAAAAATTGACAAACTGGCCAGATAAACCGATCGCCAGTGCGGCAATTGCCGCTATTTGCCGTTTAACGGGGGATTATCGTCAGATGGGGCAAGTGGTCGCTTTTCTCCAAGATGATAATGTTAACGCCCGTCGTGGCTCTATTCAAGACCTAATCGATGCGGGTTACTATCAGGCAATTCCCCAAATCTCTCGCTGTCCGGTTTCGATCGCTTTTCGTCTGCGGGGAATTCGTTTATTAGCGGAGGTGGGTAAGGAAAAAGGTCTAACTTTTGCCGAGGTGGAACCCTATCTAGATAGCGTTATTTATGACCATCCCGAAGGTCTTGATTTAGTTCACGAGTACGATCAACCACCCACAATTGATTTTACCATCGGCGAACTCTATCATACGGATTTTGGCCGCTGTTATCTTGCTAGTAAAACCCTTTTAGAAAATTATGCCACGGCGGCCCCAGAAGCTTTATTAACTACTTGGAAAAAAGAGGCTCATAATGATTACGGAGCGCATTATCATGTTATTAAAATTCTCGGTTGGCTGCAATATTCCCCCGCTTACGATCTATTTATCGAAGCCTTAGAAAATACTTCCCCCCAATTCCAAAAATCCCGGGCTGCCGCTGCCATCGCTTTAGGAAATCTCGGTGATCGGCACTCAATTTCTCTACTACATAAGTGTTTAAATAGTCAGATTTTTGATTTAAAATATGCTGGTTTATTAGCCTTAGAAAAGTTAGGCGATCAGGAAGGGAAAAAGATGATCGCTGAGGATGAGGATTGGTTAATTCTATCGAAAGCCAATCGGATTTAATGCTGGCAATTCTTGGTTATTTTATCGATGTCTCTTTGACAATAAATCCGGTTATTAAAAACTGATTATTTATTCCCCCTTTTGCATGAGTGCCTCTTGCCTTTTGCCTGTCCTTATAAGTAGCCTATGCTCAACGGATTTAGTATGACAATTTCTATGATGTTTAAACATTAGAGAAAAAGCGAAAAACCTCCGTTATCCTTAACGGAGGCTAGATAATCGATTAACAATTTTCGGCTACAATTTCGCCCCACATTCAGGACAGAATTTATTATTCCAACTGTTAACTGCGCCACAACTGGGACAATCGAGCATTTCACAACTTCTGGTGACAATTTTCGGTAAACCAATCATACGCGCATTACTTTGACCGGGGGCGACCATGGGATAACAATTTTCATCCTTAGTCACGATCGCATTGACCAAAACCGGACCATCATGGGCCAACATTTCGGCAATTTTTGCGGCTAATTCCTCTCGATGGCGAATAGTAATGCCTTTAATGCCGTAAGCTTGGGCTAACAGTTCCACATCCGGCATTCCCGCTTCCATATTGGAATTAGAATAACGTTCCCCATAGAAAGCTTCTTGCCATTGACGTACCATACCCTGCCAACCATTATTAATAATAATCGTCTTGGCATGAATATTAAATTGGGTTAGGGTGGCCAATTCCTGTAGATTCATTTGGAAACTGGAATCACCACTAATACAGATGACCTCTTCATCGGGAATAGCCACCTTTGCCCCCATAGCAGCGGGTAAACCGAAACCCATCGTCCCCAATCCCGCGCTAGAAATCCAACGTCGGGGTCCATTTTTGAGGAATTGGGCCGCCCACATCTGATGCTGGCCCACATCGGTGGTATAGTAGGCGTGGGGTGCTTGACGACCCACCTCAACGATCACTTCTTGGGGGGAAAGTCTGCCTTCCGGTCGAGGTACTTGCAGGGGATAATCTTGTCGCCAGCGCTCGATCTGGGCTAACCAAGCTTGGGTGCGATCGGAATTAGTGGGATAATCAAATTCTCTGGCTTTTTGGAGTATTTGTTCTAAAACTACCCGCACATCCCCGACAATCGGCACGTCAGGGGCGCGATTTTTGCCCACTTCGGCGGGGTCAATATCCACATGGATTACCTTAGCTTTCGAGGCGAATTCGTCCAATTTTCCCGTTACTCGGTCATCAAAACGAGCGCCGACGGCAATTAATAAATCACACTCGGTCACGGCAAAATTAGCGTAGGCAGTGCCGTGCATTCCTAACATTCCCACCGAGAGGGGATGATGTTCATCAAAAGCACCGATACCCATTAACGTGGTGGTGACGGGTAACTGAAAACGCTCGGCAAACTCGGCAATTTGGGCGTGGGCATTAGCTGCGATCGCACCTCCGCCAACGTAAAGTAAAGGTTTTTCGGCGGTTTCCAAGAGGTGTAAAGCGGCCTCGATCTGACGGCGATTGCCCTTAACCGTGGGACGATAGCCGGTTAGTTTCACATCTCCCGGTTCGACGGGGATATAATCGCATAGTTCTAAACCGACATCTTTGGGAATATCGACTAAAACCGGTCCCGGTCGTCCTGTACTGGCGATGTGGAAGGCCTCAGCGACGATTCTCGCTACTTCCCGGGCATTTCTAGCCACATAGGAATGTTTAACAATCGGGAGAGTAATACCATAAATATCGGTTTCTTGGAAAGCATCGGAACCGATGGCCGCCCGACTCACCTGACCGGTGATAATTACCATCGGGATGGAGTCCATGTGTGCGTTAGCGATGCCTGTCACCAAATTGGTCGCCCCGGGGCCGGAAGTACCGAAACAGACCCCCACTTTGCCGGTGGCCCTAGCGTAGGCATCGGCGGCATGGGCGGCCGCTTGTTCGTGGCGCACTAAAATATGTTGTAATTCTCCCCGCTCTTCAAAGCGGTAGAGTTCGTCATAGATGGGCAGGATCGCACCACCCGGATAACCGAAGATGTGCTTAACACCATGACGTTTGAGACTGTCCATCAAGGCATAAGCCCCAGAACAACGCTGGGGAACCGTTGTTAAAGAGTCATTGGGCTTGGGAAGTGATGAAACCACAGGGCAAACCGTCCAATTTCTAACTAGAGGGATAATTGCAATTCTGTTGCCTAGGATGCAACTTGAAAAATAGCAAAATTGATAACCTTATACTTTTAGTGTATTCCATCTCACCTTTTTGGCTGCAGTTTTTTTTCTTTTTGCATCTTACCCATGCAATATCTGGGGTAGTGGGGTGGTGGGGTGTGGGGAAGTGGGGAAGTGGGGAGTGGGGAGTGGGGAATTATGAATTATGAAGTGGGGAGTAGGGGAGTGGGGAGATGGGGAGATAAGATGATAAATATTGGTGATTTCACCTGATCTTGACTTGGTCTGGGAGTTTTATGAATAGTCTTTTGATTACGGCTACGGATACCGACGCGGGTAAAACCGTTGTCACCACTGCCTTAGTGGCTTATTGGCAAAAATACTATCCATCCAAGGCCTTGGGGCTGATGAAATTAATGCAAACGGGTCAAGGCGATCGAGAATGGTATGAGGGCTTATTTCAGGGTCAATTAGAAATGATTACACCGCTGCAATATCAAGCACCCTTAGCGCCTCCTGTGGCCGCCGATTTGGAAGGTCGAGATATTCCTTTAGGGACAGTCTGGCAAGCTCTGCTGAACCTACAAAAAAGCCAAGATTTGGTTTTAATTGAGGGTTTGGGGGGTTTAGGTTGTCCTGTCACCCACGAGCTAACTGTGGCGGATTTAGCCTCTCAATGGCGGTTAAAAACCCTTTTAGTGGTGCCGGTGAAATTGGGAGCGATTTCCCAAACTGTGGCTAATATTGCCCTAGCAGAGCAAAAAAAGGTCAATTTAGGCGGAATTATCCTTAATTGTCTCGAACCGCGCACGGAGACGGAAATAGAGCAGTTAACACCGATCGATTTAATTCAATCCTTGACTAATTGTCCGGTTTTAGGTGTTTTTCCCTTTATCGAAGATCGTCGGGATTTGGATAAATTGGCCTCGGTGGTAGCTAGTTGGCCAGAAATTATCTAAAGTCAAATTCCTATGGTTTTTACCTGTAATGTCGGCTTGAAGGCTATGTATGTTTTACCGATGAGATGAAAGGTTCCGCCAATATAGAACAGCGAAGCACAACTAATATTCAGGGGAATCCTGATTCTCAACATATTTTTTTTGCTGGTCTATCGTAACACCACCACAACTAGCCACAAAATACGCCCCTGTCCACAAAACCCGTTTGTCTTTCCAATAAATCTTTTTTAAATGATTAGGATAATTGTCCCACATTAATTGGCAAGAGGTTGACTTTAGGTGGGCTATTAACCCACTTAAGAGCTTATGGGGTGGGTAAGTAGGGTTTGCGGCAAAAAGTTTGTTGGCGGGGTTAGGAGTCAGGAGTCAGGAGTCAGGAGCCGGTCGTTTAAGGCTTTGTTGCCCTCTCTTTTAGTACCATTTTATGTACTACAAGAAGAATAATGCCAGGTTTTTGAGGGTCCCAATCCGATTTTCGCAGCATGAACATCGGATTTTAACAGGTCAAAAGCCTTATTTTAAAAGGGTTTTACCATTATTCAGCAAACCCTAAGTAAGAAGAATGTGAACATGATCTGATTCTCCGTTTATCTCGACTACTTCCGCATCCCATTTCTCGGCTATAGCTTGAAAAGCTAATTTCAAAAACTCTAAATGCTCCTTTTGGAACACCTTTTGACGGTACTTGGTGAGAAAAACTATATGTACATTGACATACTCCCACCGTCAAGCTACGCTGTGACGGGGGATTCTTGACCTATCACTATCGGAAATTCCTTGTTCAACGAGACAGCTTAGATTCTCAATGTCTCCATTAAGAATCCAGAGACCGGACTCTCCCAAGGCGTTT
>NZ_JADBSZ010000356.1:0-17979 GCF_020246425.1 Microcystis sp. M079S1 | reverse complement strand
TTGGGGCAACTTTGGGTGTACTATCACGTCAAAAGCCTGAAGACTCGTGACATGAAATTTGCAATCCCATTGAATTTGACCCCGTATTATGCGAACTAACCCCCAAAAGCCTTGCTACAGGGCAAATTTAGAATTGCTGAATCAGTGATCAGTTATCAGATGTGAGTTTTCAGTTCACAGCAAAAAAGCTCCCCATCTCCCCACTCCCCCCGCAACGCGCACGAAGTGGTCTCCCGACTCCCCACTCCCCACCCCCATCTCCCCACTCCCAGGCAGTATTAACGAGTAATATTTAGATAATCAACAGCTTAACATTGCTGTGTTTTCACTGATGACTGATGACTGATGACTGATGACTGATGACTGATGACTTTTCACTGTTCCCTGAAAAGCTAGATTACTCGACGACAATTCGCCATTCATGGAGTTCGTATTCCACACAACCATTCTCGATTAAAGGGTCGCGAACTATAATTGCTTGAGCCTCCTCAAGAGAATCGGCCTTAAATAATAACATTCCGCCGCCCCTTTCTGCCCAATAACCGGTTTTTGCTGCTCGTCCTTGGCTAATTAAATCACGCACATAGTCCTTATGGGCGCTGACATAGCGATCGAAGGTAGTTTTATCAACAATGCCTTTTTCTATCTTGACAAACCAGGGCATAAATTCTCAGGAGACTAGGACTGATTAACAACCCTATAATTATACCGATTAATCTTGGCCGTCAATGGTGCAATGTAACAGAGCTAGACAATTAGCTAGAGTTGTTGAAGATTGCTAGAATCGAGATAATATCTTCATTTCTCTACCTTGCTTGTCTCCATGAATCAACCCCAGGGATCTCTATTTTTTATTGCGCTTTTGCCGCCACCAGAAGTACAGGAAATTGCCACAAAAATCAAGTTAGAGTTTGCAGAAATTTACAATAGTCGCGCCGCCCTGAAATCGCCTCCCCACGTCACTCTCCAACCCCCTTTCCGGTGGAATTTAGGACAATTACCGGATTTAGAAAGATGTTTAGAGGAATTTGCCTGCTTGCACGCTCCTATTCCCCTAATTCTCCAGAATTTTGCCGCCTTTAAACCGCGAGTCATTTATATTAATGTCCAGAAAACCCCAGAATTATTAACCCTGCAAAAACGGCTTTTACAGCAGCTAGAATCTTCCCTGAATATCATTGATAATGTCTCAAAAAGCCGAGCTTTTTCGCCCCATTTAACCGTTGGCTTCCGAGATTTAACTAAAGATAATTTCTGGAAAGCTTGGTCAAAATATGCTAATCAAGAGCTATTTTTTGAGGTGATGATTAATCAAATTACCCTCCTAATTCATAACGGTAAGCACTGGGAAATTTATCGGCAATTTTCTCTATGAATCTAGACCCTTGCAGGTTTCTATCTACAGAGGAAGGGGTTCTAGTGTTAAAATAGGAGAGAGCAGTTTTTAAAGCTTCATTTCCAGCTTTTTTGCGATATTTTAACCTATAGAGCCATTTTACTGCGACTCCGCCGCCCTGAAACCTATGTTACTCAAAAATACCCCGAAAATCTCCCCCAATCTGATCAAACAGTTAGAAGCGATCCTTGGCAAAGATGGAGTCATCCGTCGCAAAGATGAATTATTGACCTACGAGTGCGATGGTATCACAGCATACAGACAAAGACCCGCTCTTGTGGTATTGCCTCGCAGCACCGCAGAAATTGCGGCGGTGGTGAAACTCTGTCACGATAACGAGATTGCCTGGGTAGCGAGGGGTGCAGGAACAGGCGTATCGGGAGGGGCGTTACCCTTAGAAGAGGGGATTCTCATCGTCACGGCGCGGATGAATCAGATTCTCAGGGTTGATTTAGATAATCAAAGGGTGGTGGTACAGCCCGGGGTGATTAATAATTGGGTGACGCAAGCAGTAAGCGGGGCGGGATTTTATTATGCACCGGATCCCTCTAGTCAAATTATCTGCTCGATCGGTGGTAATGTGGCGGAAAATTCCGGCGGGGTTCACTGTTTAAAATACGGCGTGACTACCAATCACGTTATGGGCTTAAAAATCGTCCTTCCCGATGGTTCAATTATCGATGTGGGGGGTGCGGTACCGGAACAACCGGGCTACGATTTAACCGGTTTATTTGTGGGTTCCGAGGGAACTTTAGGCATCGCCACGGAAATCACCTTAAGAATCCTGAAAACTCCGGAATCTATCTGTGTTTTACTGGCCGATTTTACCAGTATCGAGGCGGCGGGCCAAGCGGTGGCGGATATTATTAAATCGGGAATGATTCCGGCGGGGATGGAGATTATGGATAATCTCAGTATCAACGCCGTGGAAGACGCGGTGGCTACCGGCTGTTATCCCCGGGATGCCGAGTCGGTTTTATTAGTAGAATTGGATGGTTTAGGGGTAGAAGTCGCCAGTAATAAACATCGGGTTGCCGAGATTTGCCGTCAAAATGGGGCGAGAAATATCACCACGGCTAATGATGCCGAAACCCGCTTGAAACTCTGGAAGGGCAGAAAAGCGGCTTTTGCGGCGGCGGGGAAAATTAGCCCTAATTATTTTGTGCAAGATGGGGTGATTCCCCGCACTCAATTGGTGTATGTTCTTCAGGAAATTAAGGCTTTAAGTGAAAAATACGGTTATAAAATCGCCAATGTTTTCCACGCTGGGGATGGCAATTTACACCCGTTGATTCTCTACGATAATAAGGTGGAGGGGGCTTGGGAAGAAGTGGAAGAATTAGGCGGTGAAATTCTCAAACTTTGTGTGCGGGTTGGGGGCAGTTTATCGGGCGAACATGGTATCGGCATCGATAAAAATTGTTATATGCCCGCCATGTTCAACGAGATTGACTTAGAAACTATGGGCTATGTGCGGGACTGCTTTAATCCCAAAGGTTTAGCTAACCCGGGAAAATTATTCCCCACCCCGCGCAGCTGTGGGGAAGCCGCTAATGCCAAAATGCAAGGGTTTGGGGGGGTGGATGTGTTTTAGGTTATCGGCAGTAATAGACCTCTTGCAGAAATCAAAATCGTTGTTAGGGTTAGGAGTCAGTAGCCAGTAGTCAGTAGTCAGGAGAATTAAGAATGAATAACAATCAATTAAATGGTCTATTTACAAATTTTATGCCATTTAATCCTTATTTTTGCTGTTTTTGAACCATGAAAAATTAATTATGCAAGAGGTTTAATGATTTTTCTGACTGATGACTGATACTAAATATGGTTATTAAAGACTGATTATCTATTGCCCCTTTTGCCTATTGCCTCTTGCCTCTTGCCTGTCCTAATAAGTAGTCTATACTCAACGGATTTGTTCTGATGACTGATGACTGATGACTGATGACTGATTACTGATTACTGATTACAGTCCAGCTTGGGGTCCTGGGGGCAGATTGATATTAGAGGGGAAAACCTGGACTTGTCTTTCCAGAAAGCGTTGAGTGATTAATTCTCGGAAAATCTCTAGATCTTTTTGCCATTGTCCCAGATATTGTTTGAGCAGATTTAATCGATCGCTACCCTGGGCCAGATTATAGTTAAAGTTACCGGCAAATAATAATGCCGCTAAGGTTTTGCCATCGGGTAATTGCAATTTTGCCTCGTTAATCGCCAGGGATAACTGAGAGGTTTCTAACTGATAAATTAGATTGATGCTGGCTTGTAGGGGGGCTATACCGAAATTGTGCCAAGGACCGGGGGCGAGAAGAGTTTCGGTGATGTATTTTTTAGCGGCATCGGGGCTACTAGGGAGAGGAACAATACTTTTCGGCGCGATACCCAGGGCTTGATATTCGGCTAAAGGGAGTTTATCTAGATATAAACCAACAATTTCTGGCAGTTTCAGGTTCAGGCTATCGGGAGAGTTAATTATCTCCACAAAGGTAATTTTCCGGGGTTGGGCGACGATGCTGATGCCATTTTGAAAATTAACTTGAGCGTAATTAGGATTGAGTACCGGCTGGCCATTTAATTCCCAGTCGGGGGGAACTATTCCCGAATATTTGAGGAAATCAACCGTTAGCATGGCGGGATTGAGGCTTTTGGCTGTAATTGCGATGGAAAGTTCTTGTATTTCCCGCAAACTAGCCAGAGCTTGATTGGAGTTATTGTCATTGGTGGCAATCATCGGTTTTCTCCTTGCATATTTAAGTTTTATCTTTAGGGTTACAGTTAAATTATTCCGGGTCTCGGAGGCCTAGTCACTAATCAACTTAGACAAAGGACAAGAGAGCCATTCTAGATAACTATTACTCAATTCTTTCACAGCCAATTCATAGAACCTCTGACCGTGTTCGGGAGTGGCCAAAGCAGGATTGGAACCCATACGACCATCGGGGTAGTTTTGGCGAAAATTAGCCGCACCGTAAATACCATGACCAGAAGCCACTTTTTCGGATAAAAAGGCGTTTTTAAGGCTCTCAGGGTAAAGATACTGAGTTAACGCCACTTCGCTCGGTGTAGCGTGAGAACCCTCCTGATCTCCATACAATTCTTTGGCTAAAAGATAAACTTCTCGCACCATAAACCAATTGGCCACTTGACATTTAACCTCGTTTGTGTTAGGTAAATTGAGGGAATCCAAATGATAATAGGTTTCCGCAAAAGCGGCTTTTAGGGTGGCAATATTGCCCCCGTGACCATTGACAAAGAAAAATTGACGAAAACCGGCTCTAGCTAAACAAGTCACATAGTCGAGGATGACTTGAATCAAAGTGCTAGGACGAAGGCTAATTGTACCTGGGAAAGCCGTGTGATGTAGGGCCATACCGACATTTAAGGTGGGTGCTACCATTGCTCGTACCTGTTTCCCCACTCCTTTAGCGATCGCCTCCGCACATAGAGCATCTGTACCAATCAGTCCCGTCGGCCCGTGTTGTTCCGTGGAACCAATGGGAATAATAATTCCCTGAGATTGTTCTAGATAGGATTCCACCTCTAACCATGTAGATAACTGTAATAACATTCGGCTCTAGCCTTCCAAAACGAATGCAGGTTGACAAATTGAGATAAAATTAGGACGAATAATCAAGTATTTTTATGTTAACCCTTGACAACCCCCCCTTGTCGGCGAGTGCGGATTTCGTTCCCAATCATCGGATTTTAATCGTTGAAGATGAAGAAGTGATTCGGGATATGATTATTTTGGCTTTGGAAGAAGAAGGTTACGAGGCTCTCGGTGTTAGTGATGGTCGCGTTGCCCTAGAACTACTGCAAAGTCAAGAATCTAATCACGGTGAGTCTCGTTTTGATTTGGTCGTTTTGGATTTAATGTTACCCCAAATCAACGGTCTTGATATCTGTCGTCTGTTGCGCTATCACGGCAATATTATCCCGATTTTAATTTTAAGTGCTAAGGCCAGCGAAACCGATCGAGTTTTGGGTTTAGAAGTGGGTGCCGATGATTATCTGACTAAACCCTTTAGTATGCGCGAATTAGTCGCTCGTTGTCGCGCTCTCATTCGTCGTCAAGGATTTACTTCCCTAGCTGCCGCTCCCGTGCGAAAATTCCGCGATGTTCTTCTCTATCCCCAGGAATGTCGGGTGACGGTGCGAGATGAAGAAATTAACCTTTCTCCTAAAGAATTCCGTCTCCTCGACCTATTTATGAGTTATCCGCGCCGAGTTTGGTCAAGAGACCAATTAATTGAACAAATTTGGGGTCCAGATTTTTTAGGAGACACCAAAACCGTCGATGTTCACATTCGCTGGTTACGGGAAAAACTAGAAATCGATCCCAGTCAACCGGAATACCTGATTACTGTACGCGGTTTCGGTTATCGTTTTGGCTAGGTGAGCGATTATATTTTCAAGTTTAGCGATCGCCGCTCGCGCAGACAATGACTATTTTCGCTTTTATTTTGGGAGTAGTTTTAGGTTTGAGTATTTGTTACTGGCAAGTCTCACGCTTAAATAGAGAGTTAAAGCGAACCCTGAGCGCTCTCTCGGATTCGGCGGATTTGTCGGCTTCTTTTCCCGTTACCTCCCTGGTGCGTCGAGAATTACAGTTTCTCTCCCAAAGTCTGCAAGAGCGAGAAAAGAGCTTAGAAATTCAGAAATCCTTGCTAGAACGAGCGCCGATCGCCTATCTTCATATAGATGCCGATAATCAACTGCTCTGGTGTAATCAACAGGCAATTACCCTCTTAAAACTCGATCGCTGGCAGCCAGATCAGGTACGTCTGCTGCTGGAATTAGTGCGCTCCTACGAATTAGATCAATTAATTCAAGAAACTCGTCAAAAACAGAGTCCACAGGTGCAAACTTGGACTTTTTACCCGACTAATTATCCTGTCATCCCCATTAGCGATCGCCAAGTGATTGCTCCTAAATCGATTGCCTTGAAGGGTTACGGTTATCCGCTGCCGGAAGGTAAAATCGCTGTATTTCTCGAAAATAGACAGCCTTTAGTGGAATTATCCCAAAATCGCGAGCGAGCTTTCTCTGACTTAACTCACGAGTTACGCACTCCCTTAACCTCCATTTCTCTCCTTACCGAAGCTTTACAAAAACGCCTCCAAGCTCCCGAAAGACGCTGGTTAGAACAAATGGCGAAAGAAGTGGAGCGTTTGAGCCAATTAGTCTGCGATTGGCTAGAAATCAGTGAATTACAAGCGGATGCGGGGCGATCTTTACAATACCAGATGATTAATCTACAGGATCTAATCACCACCGCTTGGCAGACTGTCACCCCTTTAGCGGCCCAAAAACAGATTAGCTTAGATTATTCCTCTCTGGCGGATTGGACGCTGGAAGTCGACCATTCTCGTCTGCTGCAAGTTTTCCTGAATCTCTTTGATAATGCCATTAAGTATAGTCCTGATCGGGGGGAAATTCGCCTAGAAATTCGGGAAATATCCGATACTATCGGGAAAAAATGGCTAAAAATTGACGTTATCGACAACGGAAAAGGATTTGACGAAGCGGATCTGCCCTACGTTTTTGATCGCCTCTTTCGTGGTGATCCTTCCCGCACCCGTCAAAAACAAGGCAGCAAGGATCATAGTACCGGTTTAGGTTTATCGATTGCCAAAGAGATTATTCAAGCCCACGGTGGTTCGATCGTCGCTCAAAATGATCCTAACACCGGTGGCGCTCGCATACAAGTCACTCTCCCCCGTCAAAAAAATTAGGTGGGAATTATGAATTATGAATTATGAATTGGGGAGAGGGGAAGTGGGGAGAGGGGAGAAAAAATTCTGTCAAGTTCTCTGGACAACTGTACAAAATCGAAAATTTTCTTGTTATCACTGTAGAGAAAGAGTAGTTTTATGTTAAGCGAATCTGACCGTGAGCCTATCCAAAGAAACCAATCATCCCGATCGCACCTATTTCGCTCGTTCTCTCCAGCGATTGGAACAGGATGTGCTGAGAATGGGAACCTTGGTCGAAGAATCCTTTCGTCTTAGCCATCAATCCCTTTTTGCTAGGGATTTGGAAATGGCGAAAAAAATCGCCCCCCTCGATAAGGAAATCGATCGCTACTATCGTCAAATCGAGTTAGATTGTGCCACTCTCATGACTCTACAAGCTCCCGTAGCCCAAGATTTGCGGCTTTTAAGTGCTTTTATGCAATTAGTGCGCGATTTGGAGCGTATCGGCGATTATGCCAAGGATTTAGCCGAAATAGCGCTCAAGTTATTCGCCTATACTCCTCATGATTGTATGAGTGAGATCGAGGCTATGTCCCACCATGCTCAGTATATGTTAGCCACGAGCCTTGTCGCCCTGGCCGACCTCGATCAAGAAGCCGGTCCAAAGGTCAAAGAACTAGATAATACGGTCGATCGAGCCTATGATTATCTCTATCACACTCTCGCCCATCAAAGAGATATCAAGGGTGTGGTGGAACCAATCCTGCTGATGGCTTTACTAATCCGTCATCTGGAACGCATGGCCGATCACGCCACCAATATCGCCCAAAGGGTATCCTACATCGTTACCGGACAGAGAGGCTGAGGGTGTGGAGGGTCCTGAGATGATTTCTCTCGAACTCTGGCCCCCGCTTTTAGCGTTTACGACTCAGAGGGTTAAAAATTTCACTTAACCCCTCCCCCAAGAGGGATAAACCCACCACCATCGTGGTCATTGCTAATCCGGGGAATAAAGTGGTCCACCAGATACCTGTAGATAAATCCGCCAAAGCTTCCTTGAGATCATGACCCCATTCAGGCACTTCTTCCGGTAATCCTAAGCCTAAAAAGCCTAAACCGCCTAAAACAAGGATCGCATCCGCCGCGTTGAGGGTAAAAAGAACTGGGACACTCTGGACGACATTAAAGAAAAGATATTTTGATAGTATACGCCTAGGACTGGCACCGATCGCTCGTGCCGCTTCGATAAATAACTCATTTTTGACGCTGGCGGTTTGATTTCTGACCACGCGAAAATATTGGGGAATATAGGCAATGCTAACAGCGATCGCTACATTGACGATACCACGACCCAAAACGAAGGCCAGAGCCACCGATAATAATAACCCCGGCAAGGTGTAGAGGGTATCCATGAGAAAGAGGAGAACGCGATCAATCTTACCCCCCAAATAACCGCTAATTAACCCTAAAGGAACCCCGATGACCAAAGATAATCCTGTGGCCAAAAATACCACGGACAAGGCCGCCCGGGTCCCGAATAGGGTGCGGGAAAAGACATCATAACCGCGCACATTCGTCCCGAACCAATGGGCAGAACTGGGGGCTTGTAGGGGATAATTGCTTAAAATGTCGGTTGGATCCTGAATCATGCCGATCGCTTGCAGAAGGGGCGAAAACAGGGCAATCAGGATAAAAATAATTGTCAATACCAACCCCACCCCTAGGAGCTTAGTGGTTAGGTTGGGTTTCAGAAAAGGATCTAGCGGCAATTTAACAGGAGTCATCGACAAAATTTAGCCATTGCATAGAACGCTAATTGTAGAAGACAAGGCTAACCTGCGACAAGAGCAGTGTTTTTTTCAGACAGCCGGGGCCGAAACGACCATAAACCAGAGCAAGACTGCTAAAGCTAAAACAGTTAGTTTAATGAGGATATAAAGCAGTCCGTTGGGATAAAGGAGATCGTGAAACATATTGCCTCCTTGGGAGAGTAGCGATTGTCTCTCTCTATCTTTGATCTTAAGTCTTTCTTTGTTCAGCTGACGCACAACTTAACAAAACGTGCGATTATAGGGAAAAAGATTTTTTTACTAGCTATGGCACTACTGACCACAGGAAAACCATTTATTCGCGATCTGGAACAATACGGTGCTTTAGGGGTTTACGCACCCTTAGAAGGGGGTTACGAGGGACGCTATCAAAGACGTTTACGGGCCACTGGGTACAATGTCCTGCATATCACTGCTAGAGGTCTAGGCGATTTAAGTGCCTATCTTACCGGCATTCATGGAGTCCGTCCCCCCCATTTAGGTAAAAAAAATATCGGTCGGGAAGCAGCCGTGGGACCGGTTTATTTTATTCCTCCCATTGCTACCTATCAATTGGAAAATTTACCCCCCAAATCTAAAGGTTTAGTGATTTGGATTATTGAAAGTTTTGTTTTATCGTCGGAAGAAAAACAATACTTAATTAATCTTAGTCAACAGGAACCCCGGTTAAAATTTGTCCTCGAATTGGGTGGGGAAAGATATTTCCGTTGGCAACCTTTGAGCAAATCTTTAGTCGCTGCCTAAATTACCGAAATAACACGGTTATTGAAATATCTCCCCCTCAAACCCTCTCCCCGGAGAGGGAAACTTCAATTCTTGAGAGTTTGTTGTTCCTTTCTCACCCTTTGGTAGCTATTTATTTAAGTAGGGAGGCACAATTCTTTGTAGGATGGGTTAGCGGTAGCGTAACCCATGCGGGAGTTGGGTTTCATGCTTCAACCCAACCTACGTTCATCTTATATTTAATTCCACCCACCCATTTAATTTTCTTAATTTCGCGAGTTGGCCTAGGTGAATTTGCCATAATATGGGATATCGTTGCCGCAAAAAACCTAGGAGTTAAATCGTGACAGTGAGAGTTCGTATTGCCCCCAGTCCCACGGGAAATTTACACATTGGAACAGCGCGCACAGCCGTGTTTAACTGGCTTTTTGCCCATCATCACCGGGGGAAATTTATCTTGCGCGTGGAAGATACAGATTTAGAACGTTCTCGACCAGAATATACGGAAAATATTCAAGCGGGCCTACAATGGTTAGGACTGAATTGGGATGAAGGTCCTTTTTTTCAAACTCAACGCCTTAATTATTATCGTCAGGCTATTCAAACCCTGCTCGATCGAGGTTTAGCCTATCGTTGTTATTGTACCCCGGAAGAATTGGAAAAAATGCGGGAAGAACAAAAAGCCCGCAATCTTGCCCCCCGTTACGATAATCGTCACCGTTATCTCACCCCCGAACAACAAGCTCAATTCGAGCAAGCGGGGAGAAAAGCAGTAATTCGTTTTATTATTGACGATGATCGAGAAATTATTTGGCAGGATTTAATCCGGGAAAAAGTTATCTGGAAAGGTAGTGATTTAGGGGGGGATATGGTGATCGCTCGTACCTCGGAAAATGCGGAAGAAAACTTCGGTCAGCCTCTCTATAATTTAGCGGTAGTTGTTGATGATATCGATATGGAAATTACCCATGTTATTCGTGGGGAAGATCACATCGCTAATACGGCTAAACAAATTCTTTTATACGAAGCTTTAGGGGCAAAAGTGCCGGAGTTTGCCCACAGTCCTTTGATCTTAAATCAGGAGGGTCGTAAGTTATCTAAACGGGATGGAGTCACTTCGATCGATGATTTCCGAAAACTGGGTTTTTTGCCGCAAGCTTTGGTTAATTACATGACTCTCCTCGGTTGGACTCCTCCCGATTCCACTGAAGAAATTTTTACCCTTGAAGCGGCCGCTGAAGTGTTTAGTTTAGAACGGGTAAATAAAGCGGGGGCAAAATTTGACTGGACGAAATTGGATTGGATTAATAGTCAATATCTCCATCGTTTAAACGGTGAGGAATTAGTGCCTTTACTTCTCCCCTACTGGCAAGAAGCAGGGTATAATTTTGATGCTGAAACCGATCGAGCTTGGTTGATCGGTTTGGCTACTCTCATCGGTCCGAGTTTAACTCGTTTAAGCGATGCTGTCGCTGAAAGTCGTTTACTTTTAACCCCTCTGGCTAATTATAATCAGGAGGCTTTAAGTCAATTACAATTAGAGGGAGTTAAGGATATTATCAAGGATATTCTCGCCGCTATTACTCCCAATTTGACTGGAGAAGTTGCTAAGGGTATTGTGGAGACAACAACTAAAGCCCATCGGGTTAAAAAAGGTCTGGTGATGAAGTCTCTACGCGCCGCTTTGATGGGGGAGTTACACGGTCCGGATTTAATGCAGTCTTGGCTACTTCTCAATCAAAAAGGTTGGGATCTATCCCGTCTTCAGCAAGCAGTAAATAGTTAAATTGATTGACTATCAGTTATCAGAAAATTTCTCGCATATTAGGGTTGACAAATGCCCTAAGATTGCTATATACTTTCTAGTATAATGGGAATCCGTTTCGCCCTGCATACCCTGCTAGGGGGACTGAGGGGACAGGGGCGAAGTTTTCGGTTTTTTCCCCTAGCTGTCAGGGACGATCTAGAAACTTTCTTAATTTTCAGGCATTATCCGCAACTTTTCCCTAAATATAGATTTGTTGATCTCCTGACAAAAACCTATGGGTGAAAAAAAACGAATTGGAATTCTCACCAGTGGTGGCGACTGTGCGGGTTTAAATGCCGCCATTCGTGCCGTTGTCCACCATGCCAGTGGCAATTATGGCTGGGAAGTGGTGGGTATTCGAGAAGCAACGAACGGATTAGTTAACCGTCCCCCCAAAACCACTATCTTTGACATTGAAGGAGTCGATCGCCTGTTGGTGATGGGAGGAACAATTCTCGGTACTACCAATAAGGGGGATCCCTTCGCTTTCCCGATGCCCGATGGAACCCTGATCGATCGCTCTCAGGAAATCATTGACGGCTATCATAGTCTGGGACTGGATGCCCTGATCGGCATCGGTGGCGATGGTAGTCTGGCGATTTTGCGCCGTATTGCCCAACAGGGAGGCATTAATCTGATTGGTATCCCCAAAACCATCGATAATGATGTGGGAGCTACAGAAGTCTCCATCGGCTTCGATACAGCTACTAATATCGCCACAGAAGCCCTCGATCGGCTCCATTTTACCGCCGCTAGTCATAACCGGGTGATGATTCTAGAAGTTATGGGTAGAGATGCCGGCCATATCGCCCTAGCTGCCGGTATTGCGGGGGGGGCCCATATCATTCTCATTCCCGAAATTCCCTACCGATTAGAGAAGATCTGCGAGAAGATCCGGCAACGGCAGCGTCTGGATAAACAGTTTTCTCTGATTATTGTCTCCGAGGCTGTGCGTACCGAAACTGGCAATCGCCTAGTGCAAAAGGAAGCCCTAGGGGAAGATCGTCTCGGGGGTATCGGTCGCTATTTAGCCGAAGAAGTTGCCAGGGAAACCGGGGCCGAAACGAGAGTGACTTTCCTGGGCCACATTCAACGGGGGGGTATTCCTTCTCCGATGGATCGCTTACTGGGGGCGGCTTTTGGCGTGGCGGCCGTGGATTTGATCGCTCGGGAAGAATTCGATCGCATGGTGGCCTGGCAAAATCGGCAAGTGGTCAGTGTTCCCATTGAGGAGGCGATTAAAACCTATCGCGTCGTCGATCCCGAAGAAACTTTAGTCAAAACCGCCAGGGGTTTGGGTATTTGTCTAGGGGATTGAGATTAAATCTAGGGGAATCGGTGCGAGAATTAACCCTTAAGTATCGCCCTTTCCCCACCGATTAAAATTACCAATCAAATAAAGATAAACTCTGATAATTATTTTTCGGCAATTTCGCCAGTAAACCTAAATGATTAATAGTTCAGTTAATGTAGCAGAAAGATTGTTAGAAATCAACAATCTCGATCGAGAATTATTTAATTATTTTCAAGACAAATTACTTGATTCTGAGCAATTATCTCGTACCCTAGTGAGTTTTCAAGGTAATAAGAACCAACCGGTTTATCGCTGGTATAAATATAAAGAGGGTTTTTCCGTTGATCTGATAGTTTATCTTCTAGAAAAATATGGTATCAAACAAGGAAAAATACTAGACCCTTTTGCTGGCAGCGGAACAACTTTATTTGCGGCGGCGGCCAGGGGTTTATCAGCAGATGGAATAGAACTATTGCCGATTGGACAAGAATTAATTATTACTAGACAAATTTTAGAAAATGGCTTAAATAGTGATGATATACATCGTCTAGAGTACTGGTCTAACCATAGCCTTTGGCAACAGGTAGATGACAAAGTTAAGTTATTAGAATTACCAATTACTCAAGGAGCATATCCCCAAGAAAATCAGGCTTGTATAGAAAGTTACTTAGGGTTGATTGCCCAAGAGAATGAGCGAGTGCAAGCGATCTTAAAATTTGCCTTACTTTCTATTCTCGAATCAATTAGCTATACTAGAAAAGATGGTCAATACCTCCGTTGGGATTATCGTTCTGGTAAACAACAGGGCAAAAATATATTTGACAAAGGAAAAATTTTAGACTTTAAAATTGCCCTACATAGCAAGTTACGAGAAATTCTCGCAGATTTAGAGCCTAGTCAGCAACAATTGGAACTTTTTTCTAGAGATTATCCTCGGGGAAAAATTCAACTATATCAAGGTTCTTGTCTTGAGATTTTGCCAGAGATTTCGTCAGAAAAATACGATTCTATTATTACTTCTCCTCCTTATTGTAATCGCTATGATTATACTCGTATCTACGCTTTGGAATTGGCTCTGTTGGGAATAGATCAACTACAATTAAAACAATTACGTCAACAAATGCTTAGTTGCACTGTTGAAAATAAACCCAAAGAGTTACTAAAAATCAATGAACATTGGTCGCCAGCCATTGCCATAACTGATCGTCAAAAATTATTAGAAAGTATCCTAGGTTATTTAGAGGAATTAAAATCAAGCAAGGCCTTAAATAACCATGGTATTCCTCGGATGATTAGGGGGTATTTTCTGGAAATGTCTTGTCTAATTTATGAATGCTTTCGGGTTATGAAATCCTCGGGTATTTTCTGTATGATTAATGATAACGTGCGCTATGCGGGGGCTAGTATTTCTGTAGATTTAATTTTGTCAAAAATTGCTGAAGAAATTGGATTTAAAGTAGAAAATATTTTAGTAGTTCCTCAGGGAAAAGGTAATAGTAGTCAGCAAATGGGATGTCATGGTAGAGAATCTTTAAGAAAATGTATTTATGTGTGGAGAAAGCCTTAATGGAAAAACCCTATCTCTTGCATTTAAACCAAAGTTGTGATTTGGAGACTACCTATGAAGCTATCCGTTCAGGATTTATTGCTCTAGCCTTAGAAAAAAATCAGAGAGCTACTCCTTTAATTGCAGAAGCAAGAACCTTAAAAATTATTGCACAAACCGTAAACAATCCTAGAGATTTACTAAACATCCCAGATATTCAAGCGGCTTTATTAACTGCATCGGGAATTTCTGATAAAGCTAAAAATTATTTACATCCCCAAGACAAGGTAGAAGCAATTCAAGAATTAATTGTCAATTTTCTGGAACCTGCGGGGACTAATTTTGTCGAGGAGTTAGTCTATAGATTTCTATTGATTCGGGGTGACACTTTAGGAGGAATCATGAGAAACGCGGGTGGCTCCTTAGCTCAAAGTAAATTTACTCGTTCTCTATTAGCAACTTTAAGAGTAGCAGGAATTGCTTATGATTGGCTCAATTCTAGTAATAATCAATGGAGAGCAGCGGAAGAAATGACACCTAATCTAGAAATCTTGGTTAGAGGTGTTAGCTGGTTAAATAACAGCCAACCAAGAACAATAATTTATAATGTCAATGTTCCCATTGTTAATAACAACAATATTGATTTGTGCCTTTTAAAATGTGATTCGACGCAATTAGCTAATCAAAAAAACAAAAAACAAACCTTACAATCTCCTGATTTATACATTGCTTTGGGAGAATTGAAAGGTGGGATTGATCCCGCGGGAGCAGATGAACATTGGAAAACTGCTCGTACTGCTTTGCAGAGAATTGATGATGCTTTTAGAAAAATCTCTAAGCATCCTTATACTTTTTTTATCGGGGCTGCTATTGAAACAAAAATGGCTAGGGAAATTTATCAGCAATTAGAGACGAAAAAACTCACCAATGCCGCTAACTTAACCAATGATAATCAACTGGTTTCAATTATGCGTTGGCTATGCCATCTTTAAGCTTAATTAATATCTAGAAAATTACCAGTCAAATAAAGTCCAGTTGGGTTGGTTAGCAACGCATAAACCACCCAATTCTGATTGGATGGGAAGAAGAATTAACCAGCCTAATCTTTGTGTCCTTTGTGTCTTTGTGGTTATTCTCTGCGATCGCTTGTTAATTTTCCCTCAATCTTGGTCCCACTATTTGTGATAGTATATAGTTAGACTTCGACCATTTGGGAGAGGCAAACTATGATAGATTATGATTTAGACGCGGCGCATAGCATTCTGTATATGCAACCTACATCTGCACTTGCGGCGGAAGATTTCATCAAGATTGCGGAGGCAGTGGACCCCCACATTGAAGCCACTGGTGGCCTTGCTGGCGTAATCATCGAAGTACCTACTTTCACCGGTTGGGAAAGTTTTGGAGCCTTGGTTGCTCATTTCCGGCTGATACGCGACCATCACAAGTACGTCAGTAAGGTTGCAGTGGTGACTGATTCCACTCTGGTTAAACTGATTGAAAGTCTGGCTTCCCACTTTGTCGCGGCTGAAGTCAGGCAGCAGCCGTAGGGTGCGTTCCCTAATGCAAGTCCTACTGCTCCACTGATAGATTTTTGGGAACGCACCATGCTCATTCATTGAAGTTGTCAGTTTAAGTGCGATGCCGAAGGCACTGCGTAGCAGTACGGCGATCTGGTAGCAGTGGTAGGGTGGCTATACACAAACAAGATTATCAAAGAGCCAGAATGGGTATCTAGTGGGTAGCGGAAGCCGATTAATCAGTACGAGAACCATTCCGCGTGGAAATCCTTCAACTTGATTTTACAGATGCGGCGATCTTTACCATAGCTGAAAGGCTAAACATCACTTGCGTTTACAGACTCGATCGTCGAGATTTTTCGATTATGCGTCCAAGGCACTGCGATTACTTTGAGTTATTCCCTTGAACCGCCCGCTAACATAGGTCTGATGGTGGAAATAACCGTGATCATTGGGCATATTATCAACTGGAACAATTGACTGGATATCCTGTATATTTGACTGTGTAGCGATTGTCATCCTTACCTATGACCACTCTCCCCCCTGTTAATACCGCTAGTGACATAGAACATCGTAAAGCCGAACATTTGCGAGTTTGTCTGGAAGAAGACGTAGAATTTAGCGAAATTAGCAGTGGATTAGAGAAATATCGCTTTAATCACTGCTGTTTGCCAGAACTAGACCGCGGTGATATTAATATTGGTACTAGCTTTTTGGGCAAAACCCTCGGCGCCCCTCTATTGATTTCTTCGATGACAGGGGGAACTACCTTAGCCCATCTAGTCAATACTCGACTGGCAACCGTCGCCCAACGTTACCGTTTGGCGATGGGGGTTGGGTCCCAACGCATCGCCCTCGAACAGCCGGAATTAGCCGCCACTTTTTCCGTTCGCCATCTCGCCCCCGATATTCTACTTTTGGCTAATTTAGGGGCAGTACAGTTAAATTATGGCTGTGGCGTGGAAGAATGCCTCAAATTAGTCGATTTATTAGAGGCTGATGCCCTGATTCTTCATCTTAATCCCCTGCAAGAATGGGTACAATCGGGAGGCGATAAAAATTTTCGAGGACTCATTGACAAAATCGCCCTTGTCTGCTCTAAATTGCCCGTTCCTGTGGTGGCCAAGGAAGTGGGTAACGGCATCTCCAGGACAATGGCTCAAAAGTTAATAGAGGCGGGGGTGGCGGCGATTGATGTGGCGGGGGCTGGCGGTACTTCTTGGGCAAAGGTGGAAAGTCAAAGGGCAAAAGACAAAAAACAGCGTCATTTAGGTCAAGTTTTTGCCGATTGGGGTTTACCCACAGCCGATTGTATTACCTCGATCCGGGCGATTAATTCTACTATTCCTCTCATCGCTTCCGGGGGCTTGAAAAATGGGGTCGATATTGGCAAAGCTATCGCTTTAGGGGCTGATTTAGGCGGTTTAGCCCGACCTTTCCTCATCGCGGCCGTGGCATCGGAGGCGGCAGTAGATGAGTTGGTGACATTTTTAATTGCTGAATTAGAAATTGCTTTATTCTGCACGGGTAATGCTAATTTATCGGCTTTAAAAAATTCTGGTTCATTATCGAAAATTTGGGTTTAAAACCCCGTCGTAGAACGACGGCTTTTCTTGATCCCGAATAGAGCATCTGAGAACTGCCAAGGGCGCACCTCTCAGTTATCAGTTATCAGTTATCAGTGGGTAAGTTATCAGTTATCAGTTATCAGTTATCAGTGGGTAAGTTATCAGTTATCAGATGTGAGTTTTTAAGTGTGCAGTACTAAATAGAAGTTTCCTACTGTCTTTTTACTGATTACTGTTTACTGCTCACTGATTACTGATTACTAACCGACTTGACATGATTGGCACGACCGTTAAAATAGAGTGTAGATACGCTCATTTTAAGCCAATGAAAGCAAGGTATCAATACCGCCTTTACCCAACCAACCAACAAAAAAAGCTTTTGTCTCAATTGTTCGGGTGTGTGCGCTGAGAGGGGGACAAGCCAGCTACAAAGTAGACAGGGCAAGCTCTATAGCTCTTTGCCCTTTGATGTAATCCTTCAACCGATAGCGGCTAATTTGCATTAGCTCTTCTATATTTTTTGGGAACATTTGATGTAGCTGGAGCCAATGATAGAGATGTTGACCCACATAAAAACTGCTGTGTCTGCGTTGACCTTTATAT
>NZ_JADBSZ010000355.1:0-8423 GCF_020246425.1 Microcystis sp. M079S1 | reverse complement strand
TTTGTACCAGTTTATGTACTAAAAGAAGGATAATGCCAGGTTTTTGAAGGTCTTAATCCTATTTTCGCAGCATGAACATCGGATTTTAACAGGTCAAAAGCCTTATTTTAAAAGGGTTTTACCATTATTCAGCAAGCCCTAGGTAATTGACCACCTGAAAATGGGTAAAACCCGACACCCGACACCCGACACCCGACACCCTACTTCCCACTTCCCACTTCCCGCTCCCTATCCCCGAACATTTGTCAAGACTGGGAGCGAAAAAGCCGCGTTTGTTCACACAGCTTAATTAAGAGTTGTAACTTTTAATGAACAGGAAGGGAGTCTAGGGCTGAGAGCTTGCTATAGTGAATCCTAGCCGTTTTTTCACGGCTCGTCATTATCAAGTCAGAGCCTTTACTCGTCTCAATCATCATCCCAGAGTAAAATCAATAATCCCTATGGTCAGCACGATCCAAAAACCAGAATTCGAGGAAATCCGTCCGGGTATAAAAGTTCCCGCTAAAGAAACGATCCTCACTCCCCGCTTCTACACCACTGATTTTGAAGCGATGGCGGAAATGTCGATCGCCGCTAACGAGGAAGAACTGAAAGCGATTTTAGAGGAATTCCGTACCGATTATAACCGGCATCACTTCGTTCGCAATCAAGAATTCGATCGCTCTTGGGAGCATATTGATGGCGAAACCCGCCGCTTATTCGTGGAATTTCTGGAAAGATCCTGCACGGCCGAATTTTCCGGCTTTCTTCTCTACAAAGAACTCGGCAGACGTTTAAAAAACAGAAATCCCCTCCTCGCAGAATGCTTTAACCTCATGTCCCGGGACGAAGCGCGTCACGCTGGGTTCCTTAATAAGGCTTTATCGGATTTTAACCTCTCCCTTGACTTGGGATTTTTAACCAAAAGCCGTAACTACACCTTCTTTAAACCGAAATTTATCTTCTACGCCACCTATCTTTCCGAAAAAATCGGCTACTGGCGCTATATCACCATTTATCGTCATCTCGAACAACATCCCGAAGATCGGGTTTATCCGATTTTTAACTTCTTTGAGAATTGGTGTCAAGACGAAAACCGTCACGGGGACTTCTTTGATGCGATCATGCGTGCGCAGCCTGATATTCTTAATGATTGGCGCGCTCGTCTCTGGTGTCGTTTCTTCCTGCTTTCGGTCTTCGCTACGATGTACCTCAATGATACTCAGCGCTCCGGTTTCTACGCCATTCTCGGTTTGGACGCTCGCGAGTACGATAAGTATGTGATCGAGAAGACCAATGAAACCGCCGGTCGCGTCTTCCCGATTATTCTTGATGTGGATAGTCCTGAATTTTATGATCGCCTAGAGATTTGTGTTGGCAATAACGAGGGATTACGGGCGATCGATAGCGAAAACAGTCCCGCACCGGTTAAATTCCTGAAGAAATTGCCTATCTTCGCCTCTAACGCTTGGCAATTCCTCAAATTGTACCTGATGAAACCGATTCGGGTCGATAAATTAGCCGGTAGCGTCCGTTAAAAAGTTTGTTTTCTTGAGACATGGTGAGGGTGGGTTAAACCACCCTTTTTTTGTCGATAAAATTCTTAAGAAAATCCTCTAACATTTGTATCCTCGCTAGACTGGATCCTAGGGGTGTGAACTAGGTTTTTACTTTTTACTTTTTACTTTTTCCTGTCAAAAATATGGCTATTTATAGTGAATTACCCACAGGACAACGTCTCTATCTCGATAATCAAGGGCCGCAGACGATTGTAACTCTCGCTAGTGGTGCGGTGGGACAACAACAGCAGTCTAGCAGTAGTTTTGCCACGGGAGTTTGGACAAAAGAACCCCAAATAGAGATAATTCCCCAAGGGGCAATTATTGAAATTATCACTGAAACCGGACCCCACAGAATCCAAATTCAGGGAAGCAGTATCGGTTTTTCCTCTCCTCATACCTCTGGAGTTTCTCAGTCCTCTCAATCGACCACTGCTACCAGTTTCTCCTCCTCACCGATGCAACCGATGCAACCGATGCAACCGATGCAACCGATGAAAATGGGTAATATGTCGATGAATTTTGCCCCTATGGAAATGGAGATGGGAGACATGAAAATGAGTATGGGAGACGCAAAAACCGTCAGCAAAGTCCGATTTTGTCGTCAATGCGGGGCAAAAGTAGCGGCAACCGATCGCTTTTGTAGTAGCTGTGGTCATCAGTTACAGCAATAGGCAGTCAGCTAGATAGGCAAAACCTGTTTAGCTAGATTCACCAGGCCTTTTGGGGCAAAATTTTGTTTATCTTGGCTGAATTGACCCGCAGAGGGGGAGTATATCCCCTGTCTGGTTTTAATCCGAACTGAGGTTAACCACGGCTAATTCTAATGTTTGCCCCTCCTTTTTTAGCTCCTTTTTGCTAAAACTTAACACCTCATCCAGACAATCAATTACCACCGTATCCCCTTCCATAAAAGCTTGTTCGAGAATTTTTGTGGCTAAAGGATTCTCTAACTCCCGTTGGATAGCGCGTTTTAAAGGTCGCGCGCCGTAGGTAGGATCGTAACCAACAGTAACGATATGATCTTCTGCTGCCGCAGTTAATTCCAGATTGATTTTTTGTTCTGCTAATAATCTTTCCAGACGCTGTAATTGCAGACGAACAATGTAACGCAATTCTTCTTTTTTGAGGGTATGGAAAATAATTAAATCGTCGATACGATTCAAAAATTCGGGACGAAAATGACTCCGCAAAGCTGTTAAAACCCGTTTCCGCATCTCCTCATAATCGGCATCTTCGGAAACATTTAAAATATGGTCACTGCCAATATTACTGGTCATCACGATAATCGTATTCCGAAAATCCACCACTCGCCCCTGAGAGTCAGTAATGCGCCCATCGTCAAGCACTTGTAATAAAATGTTAAAAACATCGCGATGGGCCTTCTCCACTTCATCCAATAAAACCACAGAATAGGGACGACGACGCACCGCTTCCGATAGTTGTCCCCCTTCCTCGTAACCCACATAACCCGGAGGCGCGCCGATTAACCGCGAAACCGCGTGTTTTTCCATGTATTCCGACATATCGATGCGAACCATGGCCTCCTCGGAGTCGAACAGTAACCCCGCCAAGGCCCGCGCTAACTCGGTTTTACCCACTCCTGTGGGTCCCATAAACAGGAATGAACCAATCGGACGGGAGGGATCTTTCATTCCCGCGCGCGCTCGTCGAATCGCCGCCGCTACTGCCGTGACCGCTTCATTTTGTCCGACAACTTTTTTCTGTAAATGAGACTCTAATTCTAATAATTTTTGTCGTTCCGATTCCATTAAACGATTGACGGGAATTCCCGTCCAACGGGCGACTATTTCGGCAATATCGGCATCAGTTACCTGTTGTCTTAACAGGGTCGAACCTGCCGCTTGAATCGTTTCTAGTTCTTTTTCTTTTACTTCTAATTCCCCTTGTAAAATTTCTAGTTTGCCATACTTTAATTGGGCCGCTTTATTGAGATCATAAGCTCGTTCCGCCTGTTCCACCTGTAGGCGCAATTGTTCCTCTTCCTCTCGCAATAATTTAATTTCCTCGGCGATATGTTTTTCCGTTTGCCATTGGTCAGCGAGGGGCTTTTGTTTACTTTCTAATTCCTCAATTTCTTCGATAATTCTTTCTAAACGCTCTTGAAAAGCTCGATCTTTTTTCTCCTCTTTTTCTAAGGAGAATTTTTCCATCTGTAACTGCATTAAGCGACGATCTATCATTTCCAAATCGGCGGGTTTAGTGGTACTTTCTACCTCTAATTTTGCCGCCGCTTCATCAACTAAATCGATCGCTTTATCCGGTAAGAAGCGATCGCTAATATAACGATGGGATAAGGTAGCTGCTGCCACTAGGGCCGAATCGGTAATTGTCACCCCATGATGCACCTCATAACGTTCTTTTAAACCCCGGAGAATTGAGATAGTATCTTCCACGGAAGGTTCCTTAATATAAACCTGTTGAAAACGTCTTTCTAAAGGGGGATCTTTTTCAATATGATTGCGATATTCATCTAAAGTTGTCGCCCCAATACAGCGCAATTCTCCCCGAGCTAACATAGGTTTTAATAGGTTGCCCGCATCCATCGATCCCCCTTCCCTAGAACCCGCACCGACAACGGTATGTAGTTCATCGATAAAGAGAATAATTCGCCCTTCTGATTGGGTAACTTCTTTCATAACTGACCGCAATCTTTCCTCGAATTCGCCTCGATATTTTGCCCCAGCGATTAAACTTCCCATATCGAGGGAAATTAACTGACGATTTTTCAAAGATTCGGGAACATCTCCGTTAACAATCCTTTGGGCTAATCCTTCAGCGATAGCGGTTTTTCCTACCCCCGGTTCACCGATTAAAACCGGGTTATTTTTAGACCGTCGCGAGAGGACTTGTACCACCCGTCGAATTTCTTCATCACGACCGATAACCGGGTCTAATTTGCCTTCTTTGGCCGCTGCTGTTAAATCCCGGCCATATTTATCTAAAGCTTCGTATTTTTCCTCTTGATTGGGTTCAGTAACCTTTTGAGTACCGCGAATCGCTTTGATGGCTAATTCTAAATCTTGGGGGTCAAGATTGAAAGTGCGTAAACATTTCCGGCCCACCCTTTCATCTTCGGCAAAACCGACGAGAAGATGTTCGACGGAGATAAATTTATCTTGCCAACTTTCCCGGGATGCTTCCGCTCGATCGAGCAGCAGATCGAGACCACGACCTAGGTATAATTGATCGACGATGGCCACTTTCGGCTGTCGGTTGGTGAAGACTTCTAGCTGTTGTTGCAGTCGCGGAATTTCTATATTAGCTTTTTGTAAAATCCGGGTGGCTAGACCGTTATTCTGCTCTAGGAGGGCAATAATAACGTGTTCCACCTCTAAGGTCTGATTTTTAAAGCGTCGCGCAATTTCTTGCGATTTAACGATTGAATCCCAAGCTTGTTCGGTAAATTTATTCGAGTCTGTGGGTTGCATTCTGCACCAATGAGGAAAGCCAGTGTCAGAGGTATAGTATAGCAAGGAGTCTCGACCGATCACAAAGTTCCAGGATCGACAAAAGCTCTGAATTATTTATCGCTATTACCCAATTCGGTTAAAGCAGTCCCGGTGAGGCGACAAATTTGCCACTCTTTGAAGACCTTAGCCCCCATTTTTCCATAAAAATCGATCGCCAGTTGATTCCACTCTAAGACAGTCCATTCTAAAAGTCCTGCATCCCTAGCGACGGCAATTTTAGCCACAGCCATTAGTAAAGCTTTCCCGATACCTTGACTGCGATAATCGGGTAAAACGAAGATATCTTCCAGGTAAATCCCCGGTTTAGTTATAAAGGTGGAATAGTTAGCAAAAAATAGGGCAAAACCGACTATTTTACCCTCTACTTCTGCGACCAATGCTTCGATGTAGGGTTTTTCTCCGAATAAATGATCCCCTAAAGCTTGACTATTTCCTGTCATTAAATGGCTGAGTTCTTGATAGGCCGCTAAGGCAACAATTAAGTCAAAAATAGCCTTGACATCGGTAGCAACGGCAGCACGGATGGAATAATTCATGATTGCTAGTCAAATCTTGATTTTAATGCTGATGATGTTTATGGGGAGATTCAGCAGGGGGAGAATTAAGATTGGAAAAATGGCCGTTATTTAATCCCATCCCAACGCTACCAATACTGAAAAGTCCCATGGAAACAAAACCGGCCGCAATTGTCCCCATGGCCACGGTTCCAATGGAAACCACTCCCATAGGAACAATACCGATGGAAATAACGCCCATGGGAACAATGCCAATAGAAATTATACCAGTGGGGGCAATACCGATCGACAACCATTTTCGCCCGGAATTACCACAACTATTCTCTTTTTCTTGACCTAGATTGGAATCCATGCTTTTAACCCCGAAGATGCTTTGAGCCTTCCCATCCTAGGTTAGGGGTAGAATTCTTGTCAAAAGACCGCTAGTCAAAATGAAAGTTAATTTTTTATAAAAACTATTGACTTTTAATCTTAGTTATGCAGTCGGACATAAATTCTGTTGCCTATCTTAAGAAATGTAAATTGCCGCAATTCTTACTGACTCCTGACTCCTGACTCCTGACTCCTTACCCCACGGTTAAGTTTACTTTTGTCCAACTACTTATGTATTGGCGGGATACCGGCCACGTCGAGAATTTTTGGGACTAGATCCTCCCGTTTAATCGCCATGATGTGGACACCTTGACATAACTGCTGGGCTAATTTTATTTGTTCGGCGGCGATTTTGATGCCTTCTTCGAGGGGATGGGTTGCATCGGCGAGTCTTTGAATGATATGGTCGGGAATTTGTACCCCTGGCACATTTTTATTTAAAAATACGGCATTTTTAGCTGATTTTAACAGAAAGATCCCCGCTAGAACCGGTTTATCGGCGAGGGAGGCCACCTGTTGCATGAACTTATCAAGGCACTCGAAATCCGTAACTAATTGACTTTGAAAAAACTGCGCTCCCGCTTCGATTTTACGCTCAAAACGGCGTTGAAGACCGGACCAACTTTTTGACTGCACATCGACGGCAGCCCCGGCAAAAAGTTCTAAGGGTCCATCAGGTAAAGATTTATCGTTAAAGTCGAAACCTTTATTTAATTTATCGATTAATTTTAACAAACGTACCGATTCTAGGTCAAAAACTGCTCTAGCCTGGGGGTGATCTCCTGCTTTGACGGGATCTCCAGTTAAAGCTAGTATATTTCTCAATCCTAAAGCATGAGCGCCCATTAGGTCTGCTTGTAATCCGATCACATTGCGATCGCGACAGGCCATTTGACAGATGGGTTCGATGTCGTGTTGATAGAGAATAGCGGAGGCTGCCAGAGAGGACATTCGCACTACGGCGCGACTGCCATCGGTGATATTAGCCGCATGAACACGATTTTTTAACCAGAGGGCCATTTCTAGCATATGACTGGCATTACCCCCTTTCGGGGGAGTAATCTCGGCTGTAATCAAAAATTCTCGGTCTTGAACCGCGCGTCGTAAACGAGTAGTCATCAATTTATCTAGGTTTTAATCATAAATTTTATAGTAGATTTAGCCCGGCATGACTCGGAGGCAAGGAATGATCATCGGGCGGCCTTGTTTTATACTGGTCAGTGCTGGTGCTTGGCTGATATCAGATAAGTTAACTGGCAGGAAAAAATTTCTAATGTAGTATAATACACGGACAGTTTAACCAAATTCGTTTACAAGTGTAAAGGACAACCGATTCGATCGAGCGATCATGCAAACTCTTTCTCGACCTACTAAAGACAAAAAAGAAATCATGACCTACAAAATCGTCGCTTTAGGTGATAGCCTTGTGTATGGCTATGGCGACCCCGTGGGTGGCGGTTGGGCCGAGCGCCTACGTCGTTTGTGGATGGAAAGTGCCGGTCATGCCCTGTATAATTTGGGTATTCGCGGCGATCGAGTGGTACAAGTGTCCGAACGTTTAGAACAGGAATTTCGTCTCAGGGGGGAAATTCGCAATCGTCTCCCCGACCTGATTCTTCTCTCCGTCGGTGTTAATGATACAGCCCGTTTAGGCCGGCCCGATGGTCGTACTTATACCGATCACGATCTTTTTCAAACTCAAATTGAACATTTACTCGGCCGGTCCCGTTCTCTTTGCCCGGTTTTGTTTATAGGTATGATTCCCGTGGATGAGCGGAAAATGCCCTTTTTAGATTGCTTTTACTTCAACCATCGCGATCAGTATCGTTTTAAAGAAACCACTAAACAAGCTTGTCTAGAGCAAAATATTCCCTATCTCGATTTATTTGATCTCTGGATGGACCGGGGTGATCTGTGGTGCCAAGAAAGATTAATGCAAGATGGACTTCATCCCAATGTGCAAGGCTATCAATCAATTTTAGAGGATATTTTAAACTGGTCGCCCCTCACCTCCTTTGTCGGTGTGGATGGTTTTATTCAACCGTTCACAGGAATTGCACAAAAGTGATGTCCTCTGTTCTCAGTGGTTCTAGCGGCGCTGCAGAAACCATAAGAGACAGTAAAGAAACCGGTCAAACCCTGTTACTCTAAACTCCAGATCTGAGAAATGCTGTAAGTCTTACTAACTAGGGTTTGCTGAATAGAAGTCGTATTATATTAGTACGAAGGAAATCGATCTTGTGGGGCTTACAATCTCCTAACAAGGGGATTGAGGATCGCCCTGAGAACTTGGCAGCCTCGTGTAGTTGATGCCATCTCAGTTATCACTGCTTGCGGTATTGTAAAGTTTCAATACAAATATAGTCATATATAGTCATTCATGGTAATATGTACAGACAAAACTATCGGACTAGGCAAAAAAAACAGGAATAAGTTATCGAACGGCTTGGAGGTGGTGGAAACAAGGGAATTTAACAGGCTATCAATTGCCTTCTGGTACAATT
>NZ_JADBSZ010000354.1:0-6347 GCF_020246425.1 Microcystis sp. M079S1 | reverse complement strand
TAGCAAGTTTTGAGAATTTATCGAAGGGAATTTTAATTGTCTGTTTTTGAGATTGGGACTGAAAGTTTAATTTTCCCTGAATCTTTCTAACAGTTCTGAGCGAGATAAATTGGCCAGAGAAAGAAGTAACCCGGTGCGTTCCGAGATGGGAAGTTGGGCAATCTGTTCCACCAGACCAGATAATTCTGCATCTAGGCTGCCAAAGCGTCCTTCCAGAAGACTGGTTATCAGGGAATACCGGGCCTTGCTGATTTGAGATAGGAATCTTCTTGTGTGGGGTTTTTAAAAGCTAGAGCCAAACTAACTTTTGGATAGGATGCACAGTCTTCCAGAAGACTGGTTATCAGCAAGTACCTGGCCTTGCTGATTTGAGATAGGAATCTTCTTGTGTGGGGTTTTTAAAAGCTAGAGCCAAACTAACTTTTGGATAGGATGCACAGTTTTGTGACTTTCTCTCATTTATGGTGAGCAGCAGAAGTTATTAAAAGAGGGCGAAGGCAATTCGCCCCTACAATAATATTATTGCGGCAATGGTAGGGGTGCATCGCGTGCGCCCAAAATCTAATATAGATATTTCTACAAAATTGAGATGCAGCAGCCTTCATACCTTGAGTCAGCAACACCAGCAGCAGAAAAATTAATTCTGACTCAAAAATAAACTGGGCAATCCGATAAGATTATCCTGCTTAAAAAAGATCGAATTTTGTTGTCGCAATTTACCGATTAATCTTGTTACTGTTACTCTGGTAGTGCCGATGGCGCTGGCAATTTGAGCGTGAGTTAGGGGATAGGGGAGATAATAGCCTTCCACACAGGGTTGACCGTATTCTTCCAATAATAGAACCAAGAACCCCATTAATCGATCGAGGGAGCGTTTTTGACCGAGAATACTCAACCAAAATAACTTACGCTGGTATTGATGGCGAAAAGTTTCCATAACAGCCGATCGCAATTGCGGCCATTGTTCTAGGTCTTCCCAGTATAACCAGACTAACTCGGTCTCGTCTAGATGAGCTTGGGCTTGTAATTGAAAGGGAAATTGAGAAACAATCTCAAAAGGTTGACCTGCACCCACAAAACCGAGAAATACTTCCTCACTATCGGCAATAGGTAGTTGACGGGGGGATTTTTGGTCAATAACGTTAACTTGTGCCTTACCAACAATACGAATCGCCCCAGATTCCACAAAGTATAATAGCCCGGGGCGCGTGGCTACTCTTTCATCTTTGGCAAAGGTATGGTTACGATAATGGGATTTTGCCCAGTTAAAGATTTCTGTTTCTTGACCGATTGAGGGTATAAAATCCGACGAAGGAACCGAAGAAGACATTAAAATTAATAACCCACTGGGGCGTTGAGGGAACTGTAAACTAATGTAACAAAAAATTTCTGTGATTGGGGGGGAGTCTTGTCGCCGCTGGATGTTTATTGGTCAATAATCCCTAAAAGTCGCGGGGATTGGGCAGATAGGGGAAGTATTAAGTATTCTTAACAGTATCCCCGCCCCAATGTTACAAAAGCTAGATAATCACCTTATCTATTTTTAACTTTTTCTCGCTTTTCTGGGGACTATGGCTTAGGATAGGATGCGTAACTATAATTTTCTATCCGATGACAAATGATAGATGATAGTTGATAGATAACTTAAATTTATACTTTTCCTTAAAAACTTCGGTCAAACTTGTATGAATAGCATTAGACAAAAAGTGGAATCCCTCTTGAATCAATTACCCGATGATTGTTCAATTGAAGATATTCAGTATCATTTATACGTTCTGGAGAAGGTGCGTCAAAGTTTGAACGCTGCCTCTCTAGAGAATACAATCCCCCAAGAAGAAGTTGAGGGTCTTTTAAACAAATGGCTGATCGAGTGAATTATCGCCTTGTCTGGTCGCCCAAAGCAATTGAAGACGTGGATGCGATCGCATCTTATATCAGTCGAGATTCCCCGTCCTACGCGGCGGCCGTCGTGCGTCGAATTCTTGATATAAGCTATTCTTTAGAAAATTGTCCCCTAGAAGCGAAAAAATGCGCCGAATTTAGCGATGAAACCATCCGAGAAAAGTCTGCCTACGCCTACCGTCTGATCTATCAAATTCAAGGGTCAGTAGTTATTATAGCGGCGATCGTCCATAGTAAGCATTTCTTGGATTGATCGAGTCAGTGATCAGTAATCAGTTATCAGTTATCAGTTATCAGTTATCAGATTTGAGTTTTCAGTTCACAAGAGCCGAATCTAAAACCAAATTTGTTAAGCTAAAAGCTTTAATCTACTAAGTTTCTAGCCTTCTTTTTAGGTAGGAGAATTGCCAGATTCTTTCTTGGAGCCTATTGCCTGTTGCCTATTGCCTCTTGCCTTCAGTTCACTGATTACTGTTTACTGTTTACTGATCACTGAAAAGTCCCCCAACCCCCAATTTTGAGCCTAATTCCCGCTTAATCCGGTTGAGAATCGAGGTTTCATCGAGGGAATCGAGAATACTGGCCACCACTGCCTTCGGGCCATCGGGTCCCCAGGTGGCCCCATTAGCGAGATAGGTTTTCGTCACTTGGCCGATCGCGTAACAGGATACACCGGCAACTCCCGCTTGAGTCAGGGCGATCGAAGTATAGGGAAGGAGAGAAATGCCGCCAGTGGCAGGAATCGAGAGACCGAGCAGTCCTTTTAGGGAACTTAAACCCAAAACCGCTAAAAATTCGCTGGCACTAATGCCACCCATATTGAGGGCAATTTTTTGTAAAAGAGCGATCGCCCCCTGACGAGTTAAATCGATGCCGTATAAGCGAGAAAGAGCGAGAATCATGGCTAGATCGATAACTGCCCCCGTAAACAGATCCAACACCGTCACCGGATTCAGAGCGATCGCCGATGCTTTGATCATCACTGCTTTTTGAATCAATTGATTAGCCCCGCGATCACGGATAGCCATTTTGCGGGCGACAATTTGCTCGTTTACCTCGTCCGCATACAGCATAGAATTGAGTGCTACCAGCGATTTACCCTCTCGCTCTAGAATTTCCAAAATTTTGAGTTTCAGGGCTTCTATCTGTGGTTTTCCCCGAAATCGTTGCGTTTTTAGCCGACCATCCTGCCCTTTAACCGTCTCCGCCAGGAGGGGAGAGGCCGCCACCATAACAATCTCATCGGGGGAGAGTAATTCTTTCACCCGTTCTGAGGCGATTTTCTCATAGATAGCGAGGCGATCGACTTCCGGATACTGATCGATTTTATTAAAGACCAAAATCATCGGTTTTGCTGCTTCGCGTAACTTGGCCAAGGCGGAAAATTCCACTTTGGTCATATCACCAGAGATGATAAAAAGGATTAAATCCACCTGCTGCGCCACCTGACAGGCGAGAATTTCCCTCGTTTGCCCATCTACCTCATCAATACCGGGAGTATCAAGCAATTGCACCTGAGCATTACCCTGGCCGTTCAGGGTCAGACGCGCTAGATGAGGGAAAGTATCATCGCTGCTTAACTGCCAATTTACCCCTTTAATGGTGCGGGTAACTCCGTGTAAAGGACCGGTTGTAAAGATTTCTTGACCGACCAGAGCATTTAAAATCGAGGATTTTCCCCGGCCCACCAGGCCAAAAGCGGCAATTTGAATCAGGGATCGATCGAGTTTTTCTAGCAGGGCCACTAGGCGATCGATCTCCGCTTCTAGACCAATTTTCTCGATCGAGGTAAGATCCAGACGATCAACAAGTTTGCTCAGAGAATTGCGTGCCTGATTATAGTTGAGTTCTTCTTGAATAGTGCCGACACCTCGAAGCGCTTGTTCTAGGTCTTCGGTATTCCAAGCTCGATCGAGGAACGGGTCAGAGGTCATTTCAGTTATCAGTTATCGGTTATCAGTTATCGGTTATCAGTTATCAGTTATCAGTTATCAGTGACTGAGTGGGTAGGTGTTAAAAATTGTCAGATACTCCCCTTATCAAGGGGGGATTAAGGGGGGATCAAGGGGGGAACCATCTTCAATTTAATTATAACCAGCTACTTTATTAAGGATAATCAGGATGAGTGTCATCTACGACTTGGAACACATCACCACCTATCATTATCGTAAACCGGTAACTTTTGGGGAACATCGGGCGATTTTTTTGCCCAGCGCCGGTCACGGTGAAAGAATTATCAGTTATTCTGTAGAAGCGAATATTGCCGCCAAAACGCGCTGGACTATGGATACTCTATCTAACAACGTGGTAGGGATTGAATTCGCTCAAGCAGCGTCAGAATTAATCGTTACCTGTCGATTACGGGCGGAACATTTTGGCTTAAAAGCGATCGCTGATTTTCCCCTCGATCAACGGGCGATCGAAATTCCCATCCAGTACACCCCCGATGAATGGTCAGATTTAGTGGTGTTTATGCGTCCCCACGCCGAGGATGCCGACGGCAGCCTGGCAGCTTGGGCCAAAAGTTTTGTAGCGGGGGACCAAGATGATACCCTCGATGTCATGGAAAGAATGATGGCGGCTATCAAAGATAATTTTACCTACCAATCCCGGGAGAGTGAAGGAACTCAATCCCCCGGAGAAACCCTGCGGCTAAAGTCGGGAACTTGTCGCGATTATGCTTGGTTGATGATCGAAGCTTTGCGAAGATTGGGTTTAGCCTGTCGTTTTGTCAGTGGCTATCTCTACGATGCTGCCCTCGACGGTGGTGAAGTGGGAATGACTGGCTCTGGTGCTACCCATGCTTGGTTACAGGTTTATCTGCCGGGGGCCGGTTGGCGTAATTATGATCCGACTAATCAAATTACCGCCGGCTTTGATTTAATTCGAGTGGCGATCGCTCGTCATCCCGGTCAAATCATACCTCTTTCCGGTTCTTGGTTTGGTGATGCCGATGACTATTTGTCTATGGATGTTAAAGTGACCATTCGCAAGCTGGGGACGCTGCCGGATTTTGATCCCAGGGAATAGGTTGAATTTCGGGTTTTTCCTTGACTGGCGATCGGTTTCTGACTCCCCCAAAGGAAAACTTCCTACTTCACTAAGCTGTTCGTAATTTAAAGCGAATATTCCAGTTAGGTTATAGCATTTTTATCGATTTTTGTCAAGATATATTTGACACAATTTATTAGAAAAAGGGTTTCTAATTAAAGAGGGCGAAGGCAATTCGCCCCTACAATAATATTATTGTGCCAATGGTAGGGGCGCATCGCGTGCGTCCAGAATGTCCTATAGATATTTCGACAAAATTGAGATGCAGCCAACCCTTTTTCTGGTTTCTAATTAAAGAGGGCGAATCCAATTCGCCCCTACAATAATATTATTGTGCCAATGGTAGGGGCGCATCGCGTGCGCCCAGAATATCCTATAGATATTTCGACAAAATTGAGATGCAGAAAAAGGGCTTCTTTTAGAAACCCTTTTTCTGCTTTCCAACTAATCCTATTTGACCTAATAGGTAAGGAATAAGAGTAAGGCTAATTAATGAATTAGCCTTACTTTTTTAGTTTCCAACTAATCCTAATGTGTAATTAATTTTGCTTAGGTACTTAACTATAAACGGGATTATTTCGGCCAAAGTTTTTGAAATTTTCCCTCTTGACCATTATTCTCGTCTAGAAAACCTAGAAAATAAGCACAATCATCAGAGTCATCAGGAAAAATTGTTAATAATTCTAGGTATTGATGATTATTTTTGGGATACATTCGATGCCAAAGACGACCAATTTGATTGAGGTTTTATAGATACTTAAATTATCCAATTTTTGATAGGCTTTGTGAAGCCATGTTATGGCTAGGTAATCATCTTTATTTTCAGCAATTCTTCCCCAAACCTCGATATTTTTAGGCTGCCAAATTTCTCGCCACTTAGCACTATTATCGGGAGTTATGGGGATATATTTTTGTAAGGTCATCCATTCTTTAGCAATAGTGCGAACATCTTTGATAAAGGGATGAACATGAGTTAAATCTCTGACTTTATTATCGTTGATTAAAGAACTTTTATACCCCCATTGCCAATGACAGCAAATTAAGGGTTTATTGGGATAATAATCCTCATAGAAAATACTATGATCTGCTCGTCGCCATGATTTACCAAATCCTCCTAATAACATGGCAAAACGAGTGAGAAAACGAATTAATTTTTTTAAGCATTCTTGCTGGTTTTCGGGGAGAGATTGGGTGAGAATCCAGCGCAATTCTCCTGTTACTGTGTAGGTGGGTTCGTTGTAACCCTTGGCAAAGGGGTGGTGATTCGGTAGTAGTGATGGCGGCTTAATCCTTTGCTTTGCTGTGCATTGTAGTCATGGATAAAATACCAAAGGGCTCCCCAACGTGATTCTCCATTTTTTTAGAGAAAGATAGACTCTCTCTCACCAGCCGAG
>NZ_JADBSZ010000353.1:0-7063 GCF_020246425.1 Microcystis sp. M079S1 | reverse complement strand
TTTTTTTGTGCGGTATCTTTTGGCTCTTTAACCAGAGAACTTCCATCTTCAGTTGAACCCGGGGATGGGGATGATGAAATCTTTCATAATACAGTGAGTTCTTTTCTTCTTCCGTGAATTCTAGGTTAATCATGTTTTTAATGAGTGCTTTGCTTCTAATTATGACTCTTAAACTATATTATTGTCCTTGAGTAAAAAATGCAAGTTGTAGCCGTGCAAAGTATAGAATTTGGTTTAATAATTCTAAGATTTGTACAGAAGCAAGTTGCGGGGGTGGTTCTGTGGTAATTGCCGTCACTTCTGTGATAATTTCTGCTACCATTACCTCGGCATCGGGAAAGGATGCTTCTTGACTCTCGCTGGCGATTAAATCCCATTTTTCTCGTTCAAAATTCCGAATTTGTTGGCGTAAATCTTCGAGCTGCTGCTCGATCCTAAGCTAAACGGCTTTTACTTCGGATCACCGATATAGACTCCAAAAGGGTTATAGCTGTTGGATCATGCAGGTTAAGCGCCGTTTAGCTTAACTTTTTCTTCCGGTGCAATTGTGACTAAAGTGTTTCGCTTTCCCGCTAATTGTTGTTTTAAGCGTTGAATATTATCTTCGAGGTTTTGTAATTCGTCAGTAGCTATGGGGAAATAAGCTTAAATTAGCCAATTAATTCAATTATGATCTATCCATCTAGAAATGTCATTCCTTTAGCTGCCCCCCACTCCCCAACACCCAAGGGACTTGCGCTTTGATAATGTACCTTTTGGGCGAACGCAGTTCGCCCCTACATTGTGGACAAAATCCGTTACTGTAGGGGCGCAAAGCTTGCGCCCTCCGATCGATTGGGATATTATTCCCACGCAAGTCCCTAACGGCTATAGTCATTTCAATTAAGATTGAGAATATCAAGTCCAGAGTTCATACTAAATCCTGTTTAAAAAGTATAGGATAGTGGGGTGGTCACTGCGTGCGCGTTGCGGGGGGAAGTGGGGTGATAGGGAAGTGGGGTGTGGGAAGAAACAATTCATAACTTGAGAGTTAATCACACTATTAAAAACGGATTTGGTATCATAAGGGTTTTATCTGTCTAGAATGTATCGGACTGATCTGAAATGACGATAACTCAAAAAGATTGGGATTGAATTGCCGTGATTACCACCGTATTGATAATATCGGGAACGGTACAACCGCGACTGAGATCATTGACGGGTTTTTTTAATCCCTGTAGGATTGGACCAATCGCTAAAGCTTTCGTTTCCCGCTGCACGGCTTTATAAGTATTATTACCTGTATTCAGATCAGGAAAAATAAACACCGTCGCTTGGCCCGCCACCTCTGACCCCGGCATTTTTTGGGCAGCTACTTCCTTATCCACCGCCGCATCGTACTGAATTGGCCCTTCTAGCTTCAAATCGGGGCGTTTTTCCCTAGCGATTTTGGTCGCTTGTCGGACTTTTTCCACGTCTTCTCCCTGGCCCGATTGACCCGAAGAATAGGAAAGCAGGGCGATTCGCGGTTCAATTCCGAATTTTTGGGCGGTTTCGGCAGAAGATAGGGCGATTTCGGCTAATTCCTCGGCACTGGGGTCGGGATTCACCGCACAATCCCCATAGACCAAGACTCGATCCTCTAGACACATAAAAAAGACCGAGGAGATGATCGCACAATCGGGCTTAGTTTTGATAATCTGGAGTGCAGGCCTAATCGTGTGTTGAGTTGTATGCACCGCCCCCGATACCATACCATCAGCATCGCCTCGATACACCATTAAAGTGGCAAAATAGGAGACATCCTGTGCATAATCCCGGGCCAGATCCAGATTCATTCCCTTGGCTTTTCTCGCTTCGTAGAGGGTCTGCACATAGCTTTCAAAATGGGGACTAGCCACGGGGTCAATAATTTGCAGGCGATCGAGATCGAGAGTGATACCATGTTTTTTAATCACCATTTCGATCTCGTCCGGTTGTCCCAAGACGGTTAAATCGACGATATCCTGTTCGATTAAAACTGTGGCTGCCTGGAGGATGCGCGGTTCAGTCCCCTCGGCCAAAACGATGTGACGTTTTTGCGCTTTGGCCTGTTGTACGAGATTATAGGTGAACATCTTCGGGGTAATCCCCTGGGTCCGCAAAGTGCGAATTTGCGCTTCTAGGCGATCGAGATTGATGTTACTGTGAAAAAGCTGCAGACTGAGGTTAATTTTATCGTAGTCCGTCGAGGTCAGGGTGGTCTGCACTTCGTGGATGCGTTCGGCCGTGGTATAGGTATCGGTGGTGACGGAGAGAATCGGTAAAGGATCGGGCAAACCTTCAATTAAACGGGCGATCGAAGGATTGAGACTATGACCTGCTGTTAAGACTATACCGGCTAATTGGGGATAATTGGCCGATTGGTGGGCCTGTAACATCCCGATAATCACATCGCCGCGATCCCAAGGAGTGATAATTAAACTATCTTCTTTTAACCGCTCTAGGGCATTTTGCATCTGCATGGCCACCACCAGAAAGTTACTAGCTAAACTATCTAATCTGTGCTGTCCGTAGAGAACTTTTGCCTGTAATTGTTGGGCGATTTCTGCCACTCGCGGGCTGCTCAGTTTGGCATTATGGGGAATCACTCCTAGGGCATATTCTTGGGGGGGAAAAATTTTAGTCAGGGTTTTCCGTAATTCCTCTATTTTTTCCTCTTCAGCTTGATTGATAATAATCCCAATCACCGTACAACCTTTATCTTGGTAGGTGTCGCAGGAAATCAGGATCGGACTAAGGGCATCTTCGATACTGCGATTGTGAGCATTACCTAATATTAAGATGGGATGACCGAGATTTTTGGCGATTTCTGTATTTAGCTCAAATTCAAAGGCGGAATTTTCTTGCAGATAATCGGAACCTTCACAGAGGATAAAATCATATTTTTTTTCTAAGTTTTTAAACTTTTTGATAATTCTTTCAATGATTTCATCAAATTTTTGTTGTACCAATAAATCCTTAACTTCTTCGTAACATAAACCGAAGGCTTCTTCGTAGGTTTGTTCTAATTTAAAATAATTGAGGATTAAGTCAATGTCTTCGTCCCGATGACCTTCGGAACAGTCGAGAACAATTGGCTGGAAAAAAGCAACTTTATTAGTTTTGCGGAGAATTAAGTCGATAATTCCTAAAGCTACTAACGCTTTACCGCTTCCCGTTGCCGTCGTGCTGATATATAAAGAGTTAGTCATGGGTAGAGAAGAATAATAACAGGAGTGGGATTTAATTGGGCCACCCCAACCTTGAGGTGGGCAATTGATCCCCCCTTAATCCCCCCTTAATAAGGTGGTTTTGATCCCCCCTTAATAAGGTGGTTTTGATCCCCCCTTAATCCCCCCTTAATAAGGGGGGCTGCGAGCAAGTTGTCTATAAGGGCGTGAATTGTTGGGAAATTTTCAGGTAAACTATCTTTAGTTGTTGGCTAATCCAGAGATTTTTCTCACAGAGCGATCGCTGTTTGAATATCTACCAGAGAGTGATCGGCTATACCTTGTAATCTAGCAGTTATTTTGTCCGATTGCTGTTCACTGGTAACATTTTTTCCATGAACTTGATTTAATTTCCTCAGATTAAGATAAAAACTCCAGCAAATCCTATCACCAGCTTTCCAGCTAGGGCTTGGTTTTTCATAAAGATTTAAGTAGGTAGGCGTTAAAAGTTGTCAGACACCCCCCTTATCAAGGGGGGCAGGGGGGATCCCCCCGCCTATCGGCACCCCCCTTATTAAGGGGGGCAGGGGGGATCGAACCTAAAATCCATTTTTAATTTAATTATAACCAGCTACTTAAGCTTATCTCCCTCCGATTGAGATTAAATCTTAACTAGAAGCGATTACCCCAGATTGTTGAAACCATTGGCTAATTCCGGCGGCTAAAACTTGCGCTAATTGTTTTTGTGCCTGAGTATCGGTAATCCATTCAAATTCTTGAGGATTACTCATAAATCCTAACTCTAATAACAATGAAGGACTACTATAGGGACGAGTTAAAGCTAAATTATTCCAAAATACTCCATAGGAAGGACGGTTAAGATTTTTGGTTAAATAATCGTGGAGAAAAACCGATAGATCCGCTGCCTGGGGATGATACCAAAATATGCCAATTCCTTGAGTATTTAAGGCATCTCCATCATCAGGTAAAGCATTATAGTGAACCGATATTGCTAGGGTTGGTTGCAGATTATTAATCATCTCTACTCGTGCCGGTAGGGATAGGTCGATGTCCGTTTCTCTAGTTAAATAAACTGTTGCCCCCAATTTTTCTAATTCCTGTTTAATTAATTTAGACATAACCAAATTAATCTCTTTTTCTGTGTAACCCGTCGGACCGACAGCACCGGTTTCTTTACCTCCGTGTCCAGGATCTAATAAAATAACTTTGCCCTGTAAATTATCACTTTTTTCCGGGGTATGACGCAGGGTTAAGATTAAATTTGTCCCCTGGTAACGAAGACTATAACCCCACTGTTGTTTTTGGTTAAGATTAAAAGTGTATTCTATCGTAGTCGGGTTAATTTGTCGCCAATCTAAACGTCTGACCAAAGGATTAGCCACTAGAAAAATTGTATCGGTTTGGGCAATGGTATTATAAAGGGTCAAAATAAATTTATCATCTTCTTGTGCCACGGCGATCGGTACAGGATGGGAGAGGGGAAAAATAATTTCCGTTGCTTGATTGATACTTCGAGAAGAGAGACCGCGAATATTAGCATTATCTAGGACTTCATTGACTATTAAACGGGTTTCTCGCTCTAAAATCCAACCACCATAATCTAACCGTAACCAATCCCCTTCTTTCCCAGTGACTCTCGCTTTCGTGCCTTGGGGTAAAGGAGTTAAACGGGAATAATCACTACCCGGCCCTGTGCGCGCTAACCCTTGGGCAGCTATAATTTCAATCACTGGTAAATTTTGATCGCTAATAATGTTAATTTCTCCTTGACCTTGTTGGCTAATCGAGCGATTATTTAATTGTGCTGTAAAAATAGGTTTTCCTAGGTTAGTCACTTGTTTAAACTGCTGACAACCTCGATAGTAACCAGTTTTATCCGCGGACTTCGCTTGATTGAGATTAGTTAAAACTGCGGCATTACTAGGCAGTTTTGTGGTTTGAGGTTGGGGTAAAAGAGGCAGAATTTTATCTCCTAACTGCACAGAAACCTGAGCTTTGGGAGTGGCAATCGCACTAAAACAAATCCATTCCCCCACTAACCTCGTCCTATGGACAGAAGGACTGAGAGAGTTATCAGCAAAAGCTAATTCTTGGGGAATAACTGCTTGAGTATCTCGACGAATTATTTGACGATTAATAGTTTGGTTTTGATAGCGAATAGTGAAATTATTTTCGCCAACTTGTAGGGGAAAACTAGGGGCAAAATATCCTTTAGCACTGCGTTGAATCGGTTGATTATTGAGCAAAACTTGACCCGATGGAGGAGCAGAACCAATAAAAAAGATTCTAGCGGCCGTGGTTTGATGATTATCGGGAGGATAAACAATCATTAATGAGGTAGATTTAGCGCTGATACTGTGATAAAAACCGATTAATAGCACTAAACCCCAACCAATTAAGATATTTTGCCCAAAAGTTCTCACTTTTAACCAGAATGTCCCCATATTATCCCCCTCTTAGCTGACAAATATTATCCTAGGACAAATTCTCGAGGTTTGTTGTTCGTCTTCTAAGCTGTACTGTATTTAAACTGCCCGTGGAAAATAGTAGTACAAATGCGCTGACTTCTTCTCCCCTCTCCCCTCTCCCTTCTCCCTGCTTATAGACAGTCTTGGGGTGCTGAAGTTGGGTTTCCTTGCGTCAACCCAACCTTGTATATTGAGAGAGGTGGTAGACCGTCCCAACCTTGGTCAGAAAAGACCGCTTCGTAGCAAGGGTCACCACCATAATCTCCCTGACAAAACTCGAACAGTCGCCGGGGTCGTGGCGAAAACAATCAATTGTTAAGCTAACAGACCGTATCGGGCAAGGATGAGTAAAATCAAGGGGATGCTCTCGAAAATAACCATTAATCCCGCCAATTTCTCAGGTTTAATCAGGGAAAATATCTCTCAATGGGTAGGCATTGACATTAGTAAAGCGACCCTAGATGTTTACCTCCGTCCCCTCGGTAAAGCGATGAAAGTTGCTAACACAAAGGAGGACATATCTAAACTGGTCGAAACCCTAAAATCCTACACTGTCAACCTCATCGTTCTGGAAGCGACAGGAGGTTGAGAAACTGAACTGGTGATTCAATTACAAGCAGCGGGTTTACCCGTCGCCTTAATCAATCCCCGTCAAGGAAGAGACTTTGCTAAAGCCACTGGTAAGTTAGCCAAAACCGATGCCATTGACGCTCAAATCTTAGCTCATTTTGGCGAGGCAATGCAACCGCAAATATTAGCGGTTGAGTCGGAAGAATCTCGTCAATTGGGCGACTTAATTAGTCGTCGCCGGCAACTTGTCGAGATGCGGACTGCCGAAAAAAACCGACGGGAACGCGCTCGCGGTAAAGCTTTGGTCGATATCGAAGCCCATCTTGAGTATCTCGATAACTGCCTCGAAAAACTCAATCAAGAAATTGAGGAATTGACCCAAGCTAACCAACAATGGCTCGAGAAAGTCAATTTACTCAAAACCGTGCCGGGGATTGGTCAAGTAATTTCTACTACTCTCGTCTCCGACTTACCAGAACTCGGTCAATTAACCGCCAAACAAATCTCTCGCTTAGTCGGTGTCGCACCGATTAATCATGATAGTGGTCAACATAAAGGTAAGCGAATGATTCAGGGAGGTCGCGCTCAGATTCGGGCGACTCTTTACATGGGGGCGGTGGTGGCTATGCGTCATAATCCGGTGATTAAAACCTTTTACGAACGCCTAGTCGGACGCGGTAAATCAAAAAAACTGGGTTCTTCGTTACTTAGTATGGTTCGATAGGGTGGCATAAATCGACTAAATCCTTATCTGGCAAGAGATTTAATTGATTAGTTCGCTCTAGATAGAAAACAATTAACAAAAATCGCCAAATGTCTTTCTCTATAAGAGTT
>NZ_JADBSZ010000352.1:0-3200 GCF_020246425.1 Microcystis sp. M079S1 | reverse complement strand
TCCACCTAGGGCCATGAAGGCGCAGGGGAAGAGTAGTAAACCAGACCAACCGATGAAGACGAAACGGTCTCTTTTGAGCCAGTCATCGAGAGCATCAAACAGCCCTCTTTCTGGGGCGCGTCCGACAGCAATGGTCATGGGTATTTTTCCTCTTGCTTAACTGAAATCACGGGCAAGATTTCTTAACTTTTTTGAGTCTGGGATTACTCCCATTGTCTTATAAGATGGCGCGATCGATTGACTGGATTAGCTTGACTAAACTAGATGCGATCGCCTGTTAATCCTCACAAACTGTAAAAGATTAACGTTTCTTAAACTAGCACAAGCTAGACAATAATTTCGAGTTTGGTAAGACTTTGGTTTCTTGTGGCCTCTATCTACCTTTAACCATTATTAGCAAAAAATTACAAATCTATACAACTTGACTCATAATTGATTTTTTATACACATAAAAGCTTTTTTGTCAATGAGTATTTATATTTATTTTTTTAATTGATCGCCATTCCCAATCCTCGAGGGGTTGCTCTAGCAATTGACAATCAAAGCAATCCTCGGCGGCGGTTTTCAGGGTAGCGATAAGGGTCTCTAGGGTCAAATCTGGGGCTAAATTCAGCTTTTTAGGGGCAGCACTGCCGAAAACTTGCTCAAACAGCGAATTATCTTGCTCTAGCACCATGGAACCATGTTGGAGAACAGAGGAACCCCGTTGCAGTTGGGCGCTACCAATAAATTTGTTCCCCCAATTATCGACTAGATCTGCACCGGTAGCCGTACCGAAACAGTTAGCAGAATGGATATATCCCCGGCCAGCAGCACCGTAGGACAATTCCAGTCCGAGATTTTGCCAGCCTGTGATTAAAAATTGACATATTTGACAGTAAACTTCCCTAATGTTCCCCTTCATCCCCGAATTTACCACCATATAAGTCAAATCCCCCTGATGTAGTACAGCCCGGCCACCAGTAGGACGACGAACTAGGGAGATTTTTTGACCTTGCCAAGTCAAATTACGCCAAAAATCGGGATATTGTCGTTGATGATAGCCCAAGGAAATAGCCGGGGGCGACCATTGATAAAAACGCAGAGTCGGGGGATGATGACCGCAAAGGTGTTGTTCTAGTAACCAAGAATCGATCGCCATTTGTAGCTCTGCCGATGAGATAATTGGAGGGATATAACGCCAAATTTTAGCTGCCACCAAAGGATTCTCGTAACATTTCATCATTATTATCTGCTACCGTCGCCACGAGAGTAATTGCTCGCGAAATCTCCCCAGCAGACAAATCGGCCACAGTACGCTGAGAAATCACCACCACCTGATCATTCATAATGGCAAAATGAGATTCAAAGGTTTCGGCACAATTCATCGCTAATAACTTGCGGGTTAATCCCAATTCATCCTGAACAGGTAATTTCAGCACAGAAGACCACACCGTGAGAAAATCATCATCGCTTTCCCCGGTTAACTGCACAAATACCTCAACGCTACCATACTGAAACTTCCAAAGATAACCTTTTTCTGTATGTTGTACCATAGCAGTATCATTCTGCTGCAGGGTAGAAATAACCGTTTCAATCATTTCTTGGTGACTGCTCGTACTAGCCAGAAATTCATCGGACATTGACTCTATTGCTTCTGAAGTCGCTAAACTTTCCGTGGTCATAAAAATTCCCTAAACTCGATCGATCACAATCTTATCCCACCCAAGGGAAAAGAAAAAAAGACATTCGGATTGGGGGACTGGGGTGTTGGGGTTTTCGGGTGTTGGGGTTTTAGTTGAAATTTCCCCATTTCCCCATTTCCCACTTGCCACTTTCTACTTCCCACTTCCCCTGAACAATCTCTAACCCCAATTAATCAAAATTTGATCAAGCATTTGAGTAAACACCTGACTTGGTAGCCGATCCTGTAGGATGCGTTAGGCGGTTACTAATTGTGTTAACAAACCAAAATTAACAATCCGCACCCCACGCACCAAATTTATCATCAAATTGGTGCGTTGAGCTATCGAAGGGCGCACCCTACGATTTAAGCTCTGGGTGAGGATTGGAACTTGGAAAAAATCATCCCCGCGCGGGTCGCCATCCTACAAACTAGATCAGGAGTCGTTTTCTTCTTCTCTATTTTCAATATCTATTGCTGACATTTCTGAAGGCAAAGGAGTTGCTAAACGAATGTTGATACTAAATCCGTTGAGTATAGGCTACATATCAGGAGAGGCAAAAGGCAAAAGGGAGAATAAATAATCAGTTTTTAATAACTGGATTTAGTATGACATCAATCATCAATTTATTTTTTTAATCTTTATATTAGCTTTTTTTACAACAATAAAATAAATAGAATCACTGGCATCGTATTCAAGATAAAAATCTCTTTGATAACCAGCGTCCTCGTAAGGATTCAGGTGCCTCAAATGCAGTCACAGAGCGGCTTCTAAAATCTCAGAACTCGCTAAACTAACAGTTTCATTCTCAATAAGCAGGAAAATTAAGGCTTTCAGCGTTTCTTAATGAGAATGAGGATTTGGACATAATTCGCCTAAATGCTTACACAGCATGGGTTTGACTGCTTTTTGTATGACCTGAATCCTTACAAAAATATTTCGAGAAAAATCCACCAGCCACAATAAATGAAGCTGTATATAGGAGAGAAGAATTGACGGGAATAAAACGAAGTCCTACTCAAGTGAGGAAATTCTTAAAATCAATGGGAATGAAATGTATAAAAGTAGTTTCTCTTCCTTCTAAAGCTGACCGGGATGAACAAGAAGACTACAAAGAAAAAAAGCTAGAACCCAGACTAAATGAGGCAAAAGAAGGAAAAAGGGCTGTTTTTTTGTTGATGCCGCTCACTTTGTTATGGGAACTTTTCTCGGTTTTGTTTGGTGTTTTGAGAGACTTTTCGTTAAGTCACCGAGCGGGCGTAACCGCTTCAATGTTTTAGGAGCATTAAATGCAATAACCCATGAAGTTATTCTGGTTACGAATGACACTTATATTACAGCAACTCAAGTCTGTGAACTTCTTGAAAAAATAGCTGCTTTAGGACTAACTATTCTCATCACTCTAGTCTTAGATAATGCCCGCTATCAAAAATGTAAAATTGTTGAAGAATTGGCTCTTTCTTTGTCAATAGAATTACTCTATCTGCCGTCTTATTGCCTAATCTCAATTTAATTGAAAGGCTGTGGAAATTGGTC
>NZ_JADBSZ010000351.1:0-4896 GCF_020246425.1 Microcystis sp. M079S1 | reverse complement strand
TTGTTCTGGTGTTGGGTAAAATCGAAACGAATAGGCTTTCTCCATACCTCACATTTTAGCATATATTTCGCAAATGTGCTAATATTTAACAGTAAAGCCGTCGTAGAACGACGGGGTTTCAGACCCAAATTTTCGATGAGTAGGTATTTGATACTAGATTCCCTGTTCAGATCATACCGGAATCAGTGACCAAAATCAGTTATCAGTAATCAGTTATCAGTAAACAGTGATCAGTGAAAGGACAGCACTGTTAATGCTATTTCATCCTCCTCACTTAATACCCCTGACTAAAAACCCAGAGCTGATAACTGATCACTGATCACTGATTACTGACAGGCTGCGGTGGATGTGGAGAAATTTAGTCATTTCCTCCACTGCTAGAGGGCCACTGATGCGATTGCCTTGCATTCTCTCGCAACCTAATTCTTGCAGGATTTCTAATTGTTGTTGGGTTTCTACTCCCTTGGCGATCACTATTAAGTTAAAACTTTTCGCTATCGCCAACAATGACGAGATAAAACGGGTATCTTGGGGATTATTACTCAGGTTTTTCGTTAAAGATTGCTCTATTTTCAGTTTTTTCACGGAAAATTGACCGAGATAGGCGATCGACGCGTAACCGCTGCCAAAATCATCAAGGGTGATACCAATACCCAATTCCTGCAAATCCCCAAGAATTCGACCGGTTTCGCGGCTATTTTCTAGTAAACTTGTCTCAGTTATTTCCATCTCCAGAAAGAAAGGCCCGATTTTGCTTTCAGTCAAGACTTCTTTGAGGATGGTGAGCAACTGCGGATCCCGCAATTGGTGCGGGGACAGATTGATCGAGATGGGAGTGTATAATAATCCTCGCTGCTGCCATATTTGTGCTTGTTGACAGGCATTTTTCAGCACCCAACGATTAAGCTCAAGGATTAACTCGCTTTCTTGGATTAAGGGTAAGAAACGATTAGGAGCGATTAATCCGAATTGAGGGTGTAACCAGCGCAATAATACCTCTAACCCTTCCACTTGTCCCTGAGTCATATTAACTTGCGGTTGATAGTAAAGAGCTAATTCATTATTTCTGATTGCCTGATAGAGAAAATATTCAACTTTAGAACTACGAGTATTTTTAGGGTGAACATTAACTGACTCTATCCTGGAGTTATTATTGATATTATTCTTGACCGCTACTAAATTTTCCTCCAGTTTCTGTAAAATTATTTTTCTGTCTGTGCCGACGGGGGGACAGATAACTGAACCTAAATTGAATCGCACGGCTAGGGAGTGATTTTCGATTTCGTAATTATTTTCTAGGGTTTCAATAATTCTTTGACTAACTTTTTCCAGATCATTAGCCTTATTAATTTGTGGCAGCAGGATAATAAATTCGTCCCCTCCCCAACGAGCGACTATATCCCCCGATCTCAAATTTTTTCTTAACCGTTCACTGACGATTTTTAATAGCTTATCTCCCAGTCGATAACCTAGTCGATTGTTGACATTTCTTAGCCGCTCTACATCCACTAATAACAGACCGAGCATTTGATTACTTTTCTGGGCATTATTAATAGCATTTGACAGATATTCATTAAAGAGAGAACGGTTAGGCAAATTCGTGAGAGGATCTAGGGAAGATTCCTCTTGAGTCCTGTTATCAAAACTAATGATCTGGGATGGGGAATGATGGAGAATTAGGGTACTTTTTGCGTGGAGGTTATCCCGGCTATAATTTGCTTCATTTTCCGTCAGATCCACTCGTAGCTGTCCTGAACTTTTAACCGGTGCTTGCTCTATTTTTTCTTGACTGGCTATTAAATGAAAACTGGCATTTATATCACAGCCAAAGTTAATTAAATCACCATCTTTTAATTCATGAACCAAGCATTTAGACCCATTGACATAAATACCATTATGACTTTTATTCCCCTCTAAATCACCATCAAGAATCCAATAGGAAAAATTTTGGCGATCAATACTCTTTTTAATTAAAGTCGCATGATAGCGAGACGCGTGTTTGGAGCGAAGAACAATTTGATTATCGGACTTACGGCCGAGAGAATATTTCATGTCTTCTAGGGTAATTGTTCTTCTCCCTTGAGGGTCTTCCACAATGAGGAGATAACGGGAATTGGATGAACCACTAATCATTTTTTCGGTACCTCGACAAAATATAAGTTAATATGCTCCCTCAAAAGTCATGGCTTATTCGTCTTTAACTTAATTTATTTTCTCAATAAAGTGTTGGGTGTGATTTGGAACAGTTACTTAACAGGAATTGCGTCACATCTTCTGGTTTCAAGGTCTGAGTCAACCAAAATCCTTGTACTTCTTCAAATTCTGTACTAGGCCGATTATAGTCGATAACATGGCTAAATGCTCGGTTTTTGATGGTAAAGATGGGATAAAGGTTCGCTCTTCAAGCTGTCGAGGGGATATTTATCAATATAACTTAAGAAGGAATAGCCAGTATCAAAATTATCTAAAACTAACTGTACCCCTAATTCCTTGGCTTAAAGCTGACCCCGCTCCCACGCAGTTTTAACGAGCAATTCAGATAGTCAACAGCTTACCGACAATCAGCAATTATCAGTCATCCTTAAATTGGTACAAATGTATGTACACCCCCCTGTAAGCATCCCACTTGCAAAGCTAATGCTTTCCAGCGTTTGGGGGAGACAGTTCCTCCACGGACATCTGATAGCAAATCGGTTTTTAGTGGTACGATTAACTGCCAATCAAACTTTAAAAACCCGCTCCCTTACTCCCCACTTCCCACTTCCCACTCCCCAACGGGGGGTTTGGGGGGTAGAATCCCCCAAGAGTCAAAGATTAAGTGATAAAATCGGAAATAACAGCCAATTCTAGCCGAGAGTTTCCCTTTAAAAATCCCAACCTAGTAAATTTACAAAAATGAGATGCAACCGACAGGAGTTCTCCCTATGGATAGCAACCGATTAATCGAAGAATTAAAAAATCCCGACTTTTATCCTCATTCTGTCAAAATTCCCGTTGAAATTATCCAAACCCATGCTTCAATTATCTTCTTGACAGGAGATTATGCCTATAAAGTCAAGAAACCGGTTAATTATAATTTTTTAGATTTCTCCACTTTAGAAAAGAGAAAATATTATCTAGAACAGGAACTAGAGTTAAATAAAAAAGTTGCCGCCAATATCTATCTGGAAGTTTTGTCAATTAATGAGGAACGGGGTAGCATAAGTTTAAATGGAGAAGGGAAAGCGATCGAATACATTTTAAAAATGAATCAGTTCCCCCAAGAATGTTTACTGAGTAAAATTTTTGAACGGGGAGAACTAACGGAAAAAGCTATAAGCTCTTTGGCTGAAAAAGTGGCAAGATTTCATCGACAAGCTGTGACTAATTCCTATATTACTCAATTTGGCAATTTAGAAGTTATTAAACAAGCTTTTGATGAAAACTACCAACAAACCGAGAAATATATTAATTTTGTCCAAACCCAAAAACAATACGATGAAACGAAAGCTTATACAGATAAATTCTTCGCAGAACACGGAGATTGGTTAGAGGAAAGACAAATAAAAGGGATGATTCGCGAATGTCACGGCGACTTACATTTAAATAATATCTGTCAGTGGCAGGGAGAAATACAATTATTTGATCGCATAGAATTTAATGAATCTTTTCGCTTCGTTGATGTCATGTATGATATTGCTTTTACAGTCATGGATTTAACCGCTAGGGGGAGAGGAGATTTCGCTAATTTATTTGTGAATACTTATTTAGAACAAACCGCCGACTGGGAGGGTTTAAAAGTCTTGCCTCTCTACCTGACTAGACAAGCGTATGTGAGAGCAAAAGTCAATAGTTTTTTGCTTGATGGTGACAGTTTTTCCGAGAAAATTAAAGCCAATGCACAGGATTATTATCAATTAGCTTGGCAGTACACACAACCGCAGAAACCGAGATTAATTCTGATGTCGGGATTTTCTGGCTCGGGTAAGAGTACCATAGCGAAAGTAATTGCTAAAAATCTTAATGCTATTCAGATTCGTTCCGATGCAGTTCGCAAACATTTGGCTGGAATTGACTTAAATCAAACAGGAATTCTAGACATATATAGTCTCGAAATGAGTCAAAAAACCTTCGCTCGACTGGCGGAATTAGCCGAAATTTTAATAGCTTTAGGTTATCCGGTTATTCTCGATGCACGCTACGATAAATATGCTTGGCGAGAACCCTTATTAACCTATGCCCAAAATTTACAGATTCCTTTTCATATTGTCCATTGTCACGCACCTATAGAAGTTTTAAAACAACGGATTGCCGCTAGAAAAGGTGATATTTCTGACGCTACTATCGAGGTTTTAAATGCCCAAATTGAGAAAACAGAACCTTTTAATGAAAAAGAACAACCCTATCTAATTTCCCTAGATACTACTAATCCCAATTGGCCAGAATTTTTCGAGAGTCAATTAGATAAATAGGTTGAGATGAATCACCGATATAGCCATTCTTATAATTAAGTTATCTTGTATAAAGCAGCAAAAAGGAGAAGCGATGGAAACTGTAGTGTTAAATCTAGAGACAGTTAATCTGACCGATGAACAATTTTATCATCTCTGTCAGGCTAATCAAACATGGAATTTAGAACGTAATCAAAAAGGAGAATTATTAATTATGCCTCCCGTGGGTGGAAATAGTGGTAATCGAGAAGCTGATTTAATTGCTGATGTAACGATTTGGAATCGTCAAAGTAATTCCGGTAAAGTCTTTAGTTCTTCGACAATTTTTCGTTTACCAAATGGAGGAGATCGTTCTCCTGATGTTGCTTGGATAAAACGGGAGAGATGGGAAGCTTTGAGCGCAGAAGAGCGAGAAAAGTTCCCGCCTTTGTGTCCTGATTTTGTGATTGAATTACGTTCTCGTACC
>NZ_JADBSZ010000350.1:0-22701 GCF_020246425.1 Microcystis sp. M079S1 | reverse complement strand
TGGGGGGTTATTAGGTAGAAAAGGTGACGGTGAACCAGGTGTTAAAACTATTTGGTTGGGACTGCGAAGGTTATATGATATCAGCGAGACTTGGAAACTATCTCATCAAATTAGTTCCCCCATAGAACCCCCTTGAGCCATCTGGCACACTTTTCTCTTTTTGTCAAATTTTATGTTAAGAAAGATGTGACTAATGGATAGGGGGGTGTCTGATAATTTTTAACACCTACCTACTTACTGTCATCAAAAATATCTAACTGCTGCAGAGAGGGGGAATTATCCGACTTAACCGGTTTAATTTTCTTAATTCCTTGACGCAAACCGATCGCAATTTTACTATGTTTTTCGATTTGACCCATCACCTGCATGGCACGATCGATCACAGAAGCTGGTAAACCGGCTAATCTCCCCGCTTCGATACCATAGGATTTATCCGCGCCTCCCGGTCGTACTTGGTGCAAAAATACTATCTCATGGGGTAATTCTTTGACTGTTACCTGATAATTGGCCACATTCTCTAAAATTGAGGCTAATTCATTCAGTTCGTGGTAGTGAGTGGCGAAAATCGTCCGCGATTGCAGTACCGTGGCTAAATACTCCGCCACAGACCAAGCTATGGATAAACCGTCAAAAGTGGCTGTCCCCCGGCCAATTTCGTCTAGTAATACTAATGATCTGTCTGTGGCGTGATTGAGAATATTGGCGGTTTCGTTCATTTCCACCATAAAGGTGGATTGGCCGGTAGCGAGGTCATCCACAGCCCCCACCCGGGTGAAAATGCGATCGCAGATGGAGATTTTGGCCGACTTTGCCGGGACAAAACTGCCAGTTTGGGCCAACAATTGAATTAATCCCACCTGTCGCAGATAACAACTTTTGCCACTAGCATTGGGACCGGTGAGAATAATCAAGTCGGGGTATTCCAAACCTTCCTGATTGCCCAAATTAATCGAATTCGGCACAAAAAAGCCGGCCCCAAGGGATTGTTCCACCACGGGATGACGACCATCCTTAATATCGATAAGACGACCATCGGCGATTTCCGGGCGACAATATCCCTGATAAACGGCGATTTCTGCCAATGCTGCCAACACATCCAAAGCGGCGACTTTTGTGGCCACTTCCCGGATTTCTGGGGAAAATTCGGCTACTTGACGGCGTAAATCGCTAAAAATCTCGTATTCTAACTTATTTAATTCATCTACTGCCGTCAGAATTATATTTTCTTTCTCCTTTAACTCGGTGGTGATATAACGTTCCTCATTGACTAAAGTTTGCTTACGCACATAATCTTTTGGGGCGAAATCGGCTTTACTGCGGGGTAAACTGATATAATAACCGAAAGTTTTGTTATAATTAACCTTAAGGTTACTAATACCCGTTCTTTCTTTCTCTGTCGTCTCCAGATTCTTAAACCAATCGATTACTTCCTGATAGTCGCGCCGGAGGGCATCCAATTGGGCATCAATTCCCTCACGAATCACCCCCCCTTCCTTCAGATGCAGCGGAGGAGATTCCACCAGATGCGCTATCACCTGCTGGCCTAATTTTTCTAAATCGGCGGGAATTTGCTGTAAAGCTTTCAAATAGGGCGAATTTCCCGAAGCGACCAAAGCCGCTAAATCGGCTAATTTGACTAAAGATGCCGCTAGGGAAAGTAAATCGCGGGCGTTAGCCGTTCCTGCGCCAACGCGACCGCTTAAACGTTCTATATCGTAGATTTCCCTTAATTTTTGCCGAATATCTTGGCGCAGGGCGGGATTATCCTTTAACTCTTGGATAGTATCTTGACGGGCGCGAATACCGCGAGAATCTAAGAGAGGTTGCAATAACCAACGACGTAAGGCCCGACTACCCATGGCTGTACAGGTACGATCGATCGCCCATAATAGAGAACCATAGAAGCTACCATCGCGCACCGTTTGGGTAATTTCAAGGTTGCGACGGGTTTGCCCATCTAAAATCAAAAATTCGGAGATAGAGTAGGTTTTTAAAGGTTGTAGGGGGACTTGATTGGCTTTTTGGGTATCTTCAATGTATTCTAAGAGGCCTCCGGCTGCGCGAATAGCGAGGGGCAAATGTTCGCAGCCCATACCCTCTAGGGAACGCATTTTATAGGTGATTAGGAGACGATTTTTCGCTTCTGTGAGAGTAAAGATGGTTTGGGGACGGAGAGAATAACAAAAACTATCGGGTAAACAGGGGGGGAGATGGTCAGATTTTTCCCCGGGGCGCAAAATACGGTTTAAATCGGGGGCATTGATGGGAAAAAGGATTTCTGAGGGCTGTAAACGGCTTAATTCTAGGCTTAAAGCCGTTAAATCGCTGGCTTGGGTGGTGTAGAATTCTCCGGTGGAGATGTCTGCATAGGCTAATCCCCAATTTTCTCCGGTAATCACCACAGCAGCTAGAAAATTATTCTTTTTTGCGTTTAACATTCCCTCATCGGTGAGGGTTCCGGGGGTGAGCAGTTTGGTGATAGCGCGTTCTACGAGCCGTTTTTCGGCGGCTGCTTCCGTCGAATCCTCTACTTGGTCACAAATCGCCACCGCATAGCCTTTTTCCACCAATAAACGACTATAACGCTCTAGGGCGTGGTGGGGAACCCCGGTCATGGCGACTCTCCCAATCCCTTTACCCCCTTCCTTGCTGGTGAGAACTAATTCTAATTCTCTGGAGATAATCACCGCATCCTGAAAGAAACACTCGAAAAAATCGCCCACACGATAGAGTAAAAGAGCATTGGGATAGGTTTCTTTTACCTCCACATAATGCTGGTACATGGGGGTGAGTTTATCGCGATCGAGTCCGCGATAATCACGATGGGGATCTTTATTGGTAGCCGGTGGTTCTAGGGGAAAATCCGAGGGGAGAGTCATGGGTCAAAGAAAGCTGGACAATGTTTTAATCAACTGTTCCCCTTGCTGCATCTTCCCCACTCCCCTAGGCTGAGAGTGGGTACTGATGCGGGTTAGTTCCATCAAAAATTGAACGGACAAAACCGATAAGCGATAACTGACAACTGCATTATATAGACACTTCGCTTAATTCGCGAGTGAGATGATCAAAGGGTTCAGCGATCAAAGAGGTGTCGGCAATACCCGCCTCAGTAGCCATGGTTTGAATCATTTCGCTCATGATTTGGATACCGCGCACCGTCGGACCGATGGGAACACCGAGGGAATTATAGGTTTCCCGCAGTCCTTGCAGTACCCGTTCATCTAGAACATTAGTATCAGCAGCCACCAGCGCATAACTGGCATAGCGGAGATAGTAATCCATATCCCGCAGACAGGCAGAATAACGACGGGTGGTGTAGGCATTACCCCCGGCGCGGATCAATTCGGGAACTTCTTCAAATAGACGAATCGCCGCCCCACGCACGAGCGCCGCCGAATTAGCGTTAATGAGGGCGGCGGCAGCTAGACGGGCAGTTCCCGAGGCGAAATATTGTTTAAGATTATCGATCGCATCTCGATCGAGATAACGTCCAGTGACATCGTATTTTCTAATCAGGCTAGTTACCGCGTCTCGCATTATTAAGTTTCTCCCAACAGCAATAAAGACATTTTTGAGTTTCGCTTTATTTATAATCTCACAGGGTTGAACTTCGGGGGACATCCCTAGTCTAACTCTCTTGCTTGTCTAACAATTTGTTGTTTTTTTGAGACATTTCTTTACATTTAAGGCATTGGCTGGACCGGCGCTGGGTGGCGGAATTATCCCTGATTAGTCGAGGTGGTGGACGAGGCACTCAAAATGACGAGATTATCCCGATGAATGATGGTTTCTGCGGCCATATAACCTAAGAAACTGGCAATACGCTCGGAATGTTGACCTTTAACTCGATCGATCTCCTCACTACTATAATTAACAATTCCCCGGGCCACTTCCCGGCCCTCTTGATCGCACAATTGCACCGATTCCGAGGCGCTAAATTCCCCCTCCACTTTGGTGATCCCGGCCGCGAGCAGAGATTTTCCCCCCTGACAAATGGCTTGAATCGCCCCAGCATCGAGATAGATTTTACCCATGGGCATTAGTCCGTAGGCGATCCAGCGTTTGCGGGCGTTATCACTGCGTTTTTGGGCCTCAAAACGGGTTCCGATCGCCTCTCCTGCCATAATTTTTAAGATATTACCAGGCTGCCGTCCCCTAGTAATCGCCATTTCTACCCCGGCGCTGGTGGCAATCCGGGCCGCCGCCAATTTAGTCGCCATACCCCCGGTCCCCCACTGACTGCCACTACTACCGGCATCGATCGATAGTTGCGCTAATTCCGCGGGACTAACTCGGGCAATAGCCGCCGCTTCGGGAAATAGCCGCGGATCGGCACTGTAGAGGCGATCCACATCGGTGAGGATAAATAACCAGTCAGCCTCGATTAAACTGGCTACAAGGGCTGATAAAGTGTCATTATCGCCGAATTTTAACTCATCGATCGCCACCGTATCATTTTCGTTGACAATGGCAATCACCCCTAATTCAAACAAAGCCTGAAAAGTATTATAGGCGTTGACATAACAGGTGCGTTCCATCAATTCGGGACGGGTCAGCAAAATTTGGGCGATCGGTTGACCAAGACTGGTAAAGAGGTCATCATAGATCCGCATCAGACGACCTTGACCGACGGCGGCGATCGCTTGTTTGAGGGCGATTTTTTTCGGTCTTTCCTGTATTCCCAGACGACGGCAGCCCACCCCCACGGCCCCGGAAGATACTAATACCACCCGATGACCGGCAGCGCGCAACCGGGTGAGGACTTCCACTAAAGCGGCGATCGTGGATAGGGATAATTGGCCGGTTTGATTATCGGTCAAACTGGAAGTACCGATTTTGATCACTATGGTTTGGTTCATCGTCAAGGCGCTTTTTTTGGAGGTTTTGCTAAGTAGGTAGGCGTTAAAAATTATCAGACACCCCCGTTATCAAGGGTAGGGTTGATTCATGAATCAACCCTACCTTATTAAGGGGGGCAGGGGGGATCGAACCTAAAATCGATTTTTAATTTAATTATAACCAGCTACTTAGATAGCCAAAGCTTTGATGGCAACTTTAATTAAAGTATAAAAACGGGGTTCAGTCACGTTGACTTCTCTCGCTTGTTGCCGATTTTTGCCTAATAAACCAATGCGCTGCCCTTTCTGCACGACTAAAATCTCGCCCTGTTCATTTTTGATGCGAATCTCGTTTAAATCACCCCAAAAACTACATTGATACATTTTTTCGGCGTGCATAAAAATTGCTTTTTTAATACTATCATTTTCTTGGGGTAATCGCACTCCCACTAATTCAATTTCTATGGTTTTATTACCATTCCAAGTATTTTCTTTGAGTTTATAGGCAATATCTAAACGCGTTGGTAAAGGACAATATTCGCCCCAACGCCAAGCTAGGGCTTTAATTCTGGTATTATCGCTTTGAGCCAGCAATAATTTTAAATGATTTTTTCCGATAGTTTTCTGTTCCACTACTCGCACGTTAGGAGTCCAAAAAACGGGTAATTCATTGCCAATTCCCCAGGGTTGTAAACTATCAATTTGTTGAAAAAGTTGCAGGTTTATTTGTTTAAAGTCTAGGATAGTATCAATTTTAATTAAAGGTTTTAATTGTTCTATTTGTAAAATTTTGTGAGAAAATTGACTTAATCTTTGTTTAAATGCTAGTAAATTAGCTGTGGGTAAACTAAAACCCCCCGCCATTTTATGACCGCCAAATTTTCCTAGTAAATCTTGGCAAAATTGCAGGGCTTCAAAAACGTGAAATTCTTCAATTCCTCTGGCAGAACCGCGAATTTTACTAGCATCTTCTTCCTCATAAGTACCAATAAAAACCGGCACTCCGTAGCGTTCCACTAAACGGGAAGCTACAATACCAATTACCCCATGATGCCAATCTTTTTCTACCACGACTAAAACTCGATCTTTTTGCCAAAGAATCGGCGTTTCTTCCACTAATTTAATCGCTTCTTCTTCAATTTTTTCGCACAATTCTTGACGAGTACGATTAATTTGTTCGCACTGCATCGCTCTTTCTAAGGCAATTCCCGCCTCATCGGTGGTTAATAATTCAATAACTATCTGGGGATCACCAATTCTACCAATGGCATTAATTCTCGGTCCCAATTTAAAGCCAATATCATCCGGTTGTAATTGCTTTTGTTCCTCGCTAATTCCCGCTATTTGCATCAGGGATTGAATCCCGACTAATTGAGATTTGGGCAATTTTCTTAAACCCCGTTTTAACCAGCGACGATTTACCCCAATTAATGGAGCTAAATCTGCTATAGTGCCTAGGGTAAATAATGCTAATAATGACTCGGTTAATCCCTGTAATTTACCCATTTTTTGGGCAGTTGTCACCGCTAAAATGTAGGCGACTCCCACCCCCGCTAATCCCTGATAGGGAGAGTTCGGGGTTAATAATTTCGGGTTGAGAATAGCGGAGGCATTTGGTAAAATTGGCGGCAGATCGTGATGATCGGTGATAATAACTTTTAATCCTAATTCTATCGCTAGGGCGATCGGTTCGTGAGCGGAAATACCATTATCAACGGTGAGAATCAATCCGACTCCCGATTCGGCAAATTCTTCGACAATGCGCTGATTAATTCCGTATCCCTCTTTCATGCGACTGGGTATGGCATGATTTACTCTAGCGCCGAGATGTCTCAAGGCTCTTAACAGTAAAGATGTACTGGTCATGCCATCGGCATCGTAGTCCCCACAGATAGCAATTTTATCGCCCCTAGCGATCGCTTTTACTAATAAATTGACGCTTTTTTCTAAGTCGGGAAATTCTCCCAGGGGAGAGGGTAAGGTATCCGCTTCAGGATATATATAAGTTTTAGCTAATTCGGGGGTATCAATGCCGCGATTAATTAAGATAGTTGCTAATAAGGATGATAGTCCCATTTCTCGCGCTAACCCCGCGATTTTTTCGGGATTAGTCGCGGCAATATACCAGCGTTGGATGGGATATTTGTAGGTCATTTTTTCTCAAACAAAAAGGTAGGGTGCGTTAGCATAGCGTAACGCACCAAAAATAAGGTTAAAAGCGGATTTGGATGGCCCCAGCAGGAGGTTGAAAGGGGAGATTACTATTATTAATTCTCAGGGGAGAAGCGGGTACTACCTGCACATTTGGTGTGGTGGGTTGACTTTCGTTGGTACTCAGTAAAGTCAATTGATTAATACTAGAATTAATCGCAAATTGTTGGGTAATGACTCCCGACGGACAACAGGAAGGATCCCGGGGGAGAAATCTTCTCATATTGACGGTGATCATACCATCTTTAGCACTAAGATTATCGACAATTACTCGATCGGCTAACAGGACAGTATCGGTGTTAGTGGCAGTACCGTTATTATCAATCACTAGGGCTAAATAATGTAATTGCTGTTGATCTCTGGTAATCACTCTTAACACGACAATACCATCATTCCTTTGATCATTATTATAGTCCCCCATCAAAGCTTCTCGACTGACTTGCACTCCTAAAATCTGTCCCTCATTGGATTGAAAAATACCATCGCTGACAATTACGGAACCCCGATTGGGAATGTTATAGACGGTATTCCTTAAATTATCCACGCTCAGGGGTGTAGATTGGGCAAGTAAGGGCAGAGAATTATTTAATAGTAAACTGATACCTAGGAGGATAGATTGAGGCAAAATTGCTAATTTAATCATGGTTTTGATGGGTTGGGTATATTTTCTTGAGTATCGAATAACTGCACGTTATTAATGGTACAAACCATCCCCTGTTGTGCTGCTAATTTATCTCGCCATTGGCTTAATTGTTGTTGACCATTACTACCATTTAACCAGTAAACTGTCAAGAGTCCGAGGGTTTGTTCTGGTTCACAGGAAAAGCCGAGAGTTTTATCGGGTATGTCGGTATTTCCCTCACGACATTGCCAACCTTGTTTTTCAATTAATTCTTTCCAACCTTTCTCTTCTTTAGCAGCCACGGCAATGCGTTGATCTCCTTGGGTACAAAGCCAATTTTTCTGCTGGGTGGGATCATTGGGTAGATCACCAAGATTGGGGGAATTTTGCTTAATTGGGGGCAGCGAGGGGACTTGAGCATGAACGGAAAAAATCGGTAGTATTAACCAAGTACCGATAAGCATTTTTAACAGTTTCATCCTTTAAAATTGTCATATTTAGGGATTTATGCCTTTAGAATATCACGTTTTTGAGATCTAGATAAAATACTCTCTTAAGATATGTTTAAATCTCTAATTATGGTTTCGATCGCATCAAAGGAAAATTCTCCGGCTAACTGTTGTAAACCTTGGGCAAGGGTAGCATAATCGGCGGGAATTTCTGCGGTTAGGGCGATAATTTTTTCATCATCACATTCTCGCGCCGCTTGTTGCAATTGTCTAATCCAGACGGGACTGATTAATTTTAATAGCGATTGCAGGGAATCGAGGAAAACTGGCGAATAATTGGGTTGATTTGGCTCATTATCGGCATAAATATATTTTAATCCTAGATATTCGCTCATTTTTTGCCAGATAACTTCCTCTCGGAAAGGTTTACGCACGAAATCATCACAACCAGCGGCAATAACCAAGGCGCGATCCTCTTCAAAAGCACTGGCAGTTAGGGCAATTATCACCGTTTTTCCGCGATTATCAGCCTCTAACTGCCGAATTTCCCTAGTTGCTTCGTAACCGTCCTTCACCGGCATTCTCATATCCATCCAGATAAGATGAGGTTGCCATGCTTGCCAAATTGCGATCGCTTCTTGACCATTAGCGGCCTCTTGCACGGATAATCCTAGGGTAGCCAGGAGTTTCAGTAACAGTAAACGGCTTTCCGGTCGATCATCGACGACTAATATGCGATATTTAGGCTGATTTTCTGCTAAAGCGATTACTTTTGCCCTATTGGTTTCGGTTTTAATCTCATTTTCCCCCACCAAACCCACCTGAATATCAAAACTAAAAATACTTCCTTGACCCAGAATACTACTAACTCCGATCGCACCTCCCATCAACTCAACAAATTTTTTACTGATAGGTAAACCCAATCCTGTCCCCTGTTGGGATTTTCGTCCCGTTTCCGTTTGGTTAAAGGGTTGAAATAGCTTATAAATCTCCTCTGGAGCGATTCCTAGGCCTGTATCTTCAATTTCCCAGAGCAATCGCTGATAATCTTCTCTTTTCTCCCCTAATTTTACCCGGAGAGTCACCCCTCCCGACTCAGTAAACTTCAATCCGTTACCCAAGAGATTGATTAACACCTGTCGCAATTTACTTTCATCAGTACATATATATTGGGGCAGATTGGAGCTGCGATCAAAAATTAAGCTTAAAGCTTTTGCCTGCGCTTGTGGGCGTAGCATTTCGGCAATATTATCTAAAAGAGCGTATAAATCGAAATTACTAGGATTAAAAACCGTTCTTCCCGCTTCTATCTTCGACATTTCTAGAATATCGTTGATTAACTCTAATAAATGTTCTCCGCTACGATTGACAATTTCCAAATATTGCCGATATTCACTGCTGATGCTGCTATCCCGGGATATTAAGCGAGTAAAACCCAAGATAGCATTAAGAGGAGTGCGTAATTCATGGCTCATGTTAGCTAGAAACTCACTTTTAGCTTTATTTGCCTTAACTGCCGCTTCTTTAGCCTCTTTTAATCCTTTTTCCGCTTCATATCTACTTTGTGCGATCGCAATTAATTCTCCCACCAACCGGACAAAGGTGACATCTTCCTTTGTCCATTGCTTTTCTGCACTTGCATCCAATCCCAGATAACCCACCGTTACCCCACAACTATCCCACATGGGAACGATTAAGAGACAGGGAGTAGAACTATTAGCGAGAATAGCTCTTTCAGGGATAGCAGTAGCGGGTAAATCGTCTAAAGAGTTCAGTTTAACTGGAATACCGTTTAATAATTGTTCAGAAAACCAAGGAAAGGTTTCCGTTGAGAGATTTTGTGATTGTTCCCGAATCGGGATAACCTGCGGATAGTCGGGGTGACAGTATTCATAAACCATACTCCACTGCTGACGACAGGTGGAATATTGAATAATGTAACAGTGAGCGCTCTGGGTAAATTGACAGAGCAGTTCTAGGGTATGATCGATCGCCGAGTGGATATCTTGAGCAATTAGTAGTCTTGTCACCCGCGAGAGCAAATTATCGCGATGTGCCTGCATTTCTAGGGCTTTTTCCCGTTTTTTAGACTCTAGTTCCTCAAAATCACTCATAATCAGTTATCAGTTATCAGTTAAAAGGGTTTGGGTGTTGGGTTTGTAGGTTTGTAGGGTTTTAGGGTTTTAGGGTATTAGTTGAATTTCCCCATCACCCCACTTCCCCACTTCCCCATCTCCTGTCTCCCGACTCAAAAAACAGTAAACTTTTCCCCTATCATGTTCTATAGGAATTTTACCGAATCGATATGCTCAAATTATTAGCTTCTCTCCTTCTCTCCTGCTGTGTAGCCTTGGGTGTTTCCCTGTCACCGGCTGCTGCCATGGGAGTCTATGACCTCCCCATTTTAAGCCCCGGAGCGCCCACTTATGTAGTCGATCCCGTTGCGGCCATTAGTGCCGCTAACGAGGGAAAATTAAATAAAGACCTGAAAAATCTCGCCGAAAAAACCGGCCAAGAAGTGAGAATGGTAGTGGTCCGGCGCTTGGATTACGGTCAAAAAATTGACAATTTAGCCGATGATATCCTGAGAGAATGGTATCCTAACTCCGAAGATCGTGCCAATCAAACTATCATCGTCCTTGATACTTTAACCAATAAAACTGCTATTCGGGTTGGGGAGGAAGCAAAACCCCTATTAACCGATGCTATTGCTGATAGTATCCTCTCGGAAACTATGGCAGTTCCCCTCAAAGATGGGGGAAAATATAATCAAGCTTTACTCGATGCTAGTCGTCGTCTAACGGCGGTACTTTCTGGAGAAGCGGATCCCGGACCGCCGGAAGTAGCGACAATTAATATCGAAAGTACCTTTACTACCGCAGAAGAAACTGACGATAAAAGCGCCACGATTTGGGTGATAGTTTTACTGGTTTTAGCCACAGTAATCCCCATGGTTACCTATTTTTGGTACGCTGGTTTTGGTCGCTAAATTAAATTAATGATCTGGGACTGATACAGCTAAAATATTCCCACAGATAGCTCAATTCTCAGCCTGTATGAGCAAGATGAAGTAACTTCTAAGTGGGTGGGTGGAATTAAATATAAGATGAACGTAGGTTGGGTTGAAGCATGAAACCCAACGCCCTACAAATAATTGTGCCTACCTACTTAGTAGATTTTAGTTGTGTCAGTTCACCACATTTGCTTAACCTTAATAACTAATGTCTAGACTGGTAAATAAATTACAATCCTATTATCGAGAGCAGGAAGGAACTTACTTAATTGAAATTAAACTTAATCAGTTACAGCAAGTCTTTAATTCTCTCGATCCTTCGCCATTTTTAGATAGAGATTTAGACGATAACGCCGAAAATTATATTATTAACTCTGTGGATGAATTCCCCCTAAATACCCCCCTTAAATTAGTCTTTTATCTTCCCAGTAACGAACAGAATACCGCCCGACATCTGTTACCCTCAGCTTTACATAATTATTTTGACTATCGCCAACAGGGAGAACAAAGAAAATTACGCACAATTTGGCGACAGGGACGCATATCTTTGCTAATTGGTCTCTCCTTTCTTTTTGTTTGTTTGAGTCTCAGCGAATTAATTAGTCGTTTTGGCACCGATACATTTATTCACTTCTTAGAAGAAGGATTATTAATTAGTGGTTGGGTGGCCCTCTGGCGACCTTTAGAAATTTTTCTTTACGAATGGTGGCCCGTCAGTCATCAACAAAAGATTTTTGCTAAACTGGCCTACATCCCCATTGAAATCCGTCTATTAGACGAACCATCCACCCCAGACTCTTTTCGATAGAGCTAATCCTCCCGATGGCTTGTCTTCAAAGTTACAAAGCTTTTAGTTGAGGCGGTTTATAATAAAAGTAACTCTATACAAAGCTTATCGGTTTTCAGCCTGGCTATTACTTTCTCCTCAAACTTTTAACTAAGTAGTCGGTCCCAACTTTTTTCAGTCTGGCGATTATTGGCGTTTCATCCCGACAAATCCCGACAAAATTGCTATCTAGATAGGGTTTGCGGCAAAAAGTACGGGCGAAGCATTCGGATAGAAAATCTACGGTTTCACCGATAGGTTATTGCCCGAATGCTTCGCCCCTACAGGACGCGGGCCGATGAAGACGCAAGGTTTGGAAGCACAATTCTCTCAAAATCTTGCACCTGTGGGAGCGAGAAAAGCCACAAAAACCTTACCTTGCCTACATTTCACATTTATTCAGCAAGCCCTAGATAGGAGTCCTAATGTTAATCCATGTTGGTTATGAATTTGGCTTTGATGCCCCCTTACCCGTGGTCATGTTGTTAAAACTTTATCTACACCCCTCAATTTTAAATCAAGTTAGACAATCGGAAAATTTGCAGGTGGAACCGGCAACAAAAATAGAAGAATTTTTAGATAGCTTCGGTAATCGAACCAGTCGTCTAATTTTACCCGACGGACAGATTCGCATTCACAATGAAGCAGTTATCGAGAATGAATGGAAACCCGATATCGTTAATTGGAATGCCCAAGAAATTCCTTTAGCAGAGTTACCAACCCAAGTTTTTCCCTACCTAATGAGTAGCCGTTATTGTGAAGTGGATTTGCTTGCGGAAATTGCCTGGGAACTTTTCGGACAAACTCCCCCCGGTTGGGCAAGGGTACAAGCGGTTTGTGATTGGGTTCATAGTCACATTCGTTTTGGTTACGAATACGCGCGGGTGACGAAAACCGCCTATGATGTCTATCGGGAAAGAACGGGGGTTTGTCGCGATTTTAACCATCTAGCTTTGACTTTTTGCCGTTGCCTAAATATTCCCGCCCGTTATGCCTCCGGCTATCTCGGAGATATCGGTATTTCTCCCCAACCTCTACCGATGGATTTTAGTGCTTGGTTTGAAGTTTATTTAGACCATCAATGGTACACCTTTGATGCTCGTCATAACACCCCCAGAATCGGGCGGATTTTAATGACTCGCGGCTTAGATGCCGTCGATGCTTCCCTAACAACTTCTTTTGGTCAAGTAAATTTAACAAAATTTAAAGTATGGACGAGCGATGTTTCCCACCTCTATGCTTAATCAGAGTATTTATTAAACCTCTTGCATAATTAATTTTTGAGGGTTCAAAAACGGCAAAAATAAGGATTAAATTGCCTGAAAGTGCCAGCCATTGGAGTGAACGGGGGGAATAAAACCCTACACCCCACACCCTACACCCTACACCCCACCAACAAGCTTTTTGCCGCAACACCCAGATAAAAATTACTTTTCTACCTTAACCCGTTGAGTAACGACAACAATCCCATCTCCTTGGATTAAAATCGCCGATAACCAACGATTTTCCGGTGTTGCCGGCGCTTTTACCCGCTTAAATAAACCGCCGGACTGTAATAATTCCAATTCTAGAGGCTTTGTATTAATATAACGCTCAATATCTACTTTCTCATCGACCGCCGCTCCGGCCAATAAATCATCCCCCAAAGGTTCGCGAACAATCACATCAAAATCAAATTCTTGACCGACTTTCACCCTTTCCGGAATTCTCACTTGAACACTGGGGGGATTTTTGCCAGTGCTTAACTCGACTCTCTCGCTTAAAATCTCCTGATAAACCAGTTTATTCCCTTGAAATTGTTGACGAGAACGAATCGTAGCATTCATTCCCACCATTCGTCCCTGCACCTTTCCCGTCCCAGTAATTTTAGTAATTGTATTGGCCGTTAACTTGTCCCCGGAACGACTCCAAGATTCGAGAGTCGTGGTGTATTGTAGATTGTTATAACGTTCCCAAAAATGAGTTAAAGCTTTTTGAGTTTTTTCGTAGGTCAAACCATCGGAATTAGTAAATTTCGGACTATAAAACTCCATCAATTGCTTGATATCCCGCTCATTAGCGGCCGTTTCGATTTTGGAGATAAGGGTTTTTAAATTAGCCGGAGCAGTTTCTGGCTTTTCGGCCCGCAGACCGGTGGCAAGGGTCAAAGTTAACCCCAAACCTAACAGCAACGACAAGGAAAAATTGAGGGATTGACGAAAAAATTTATTGGGAATCGTGTTCAAGTTACGCATTAGTGATAGTTTGTGTAAGGATCGATCAATAACTATGGTAGATTATTTCATTCTAGGGCTGAATTTCCCCTCTCTCGAATTATGGCACGCACTCCAACCCGTCTATTGATTGCCGCTAGTGGTACTGGTGGTCATTTATTTCCCGCTTTGGCCCTGGCCGAGCGCTTGCCGGATTACGAGATTGAATGGTTAGGAGTTCCAGACCGTCTCGAACAGTCCTTAGTTCCAAAAACCTATCCCCTGCACACCATCCCCATTGAGGGATTTCAAACCCGTTTGGGGTTAAAAACTTTCAAGATTCTGTTCAGTCAACTGCGGGCCATTTGGCAAGTGCGTAGTTTAATCAAAAAACGTCAGATAGCGGCAGTTTTTACCACCGGGGGTTATATCGCGGGCCCGACCATTTTAGCGGCTCGTTTAGCCAATATTCCCGTCATCCTACACGAATCTAACTACATACCGGGCAAAGTCACTAAAGTTCTCGGTCGCTGGTGCGATACGGTTGCCCTCGGTTTTCAGGGAACCGCCAGCTATTTACCCGGCACTCGTACCACTTGGATTAGTACGCCTGTACGGGAGCAGTTTCTCATTCCCCAGTCCCTAGATTTACCGATTCCAGAGGATGCTTTTTTAATTGTCGTTGCCGGTGGTTCTCAAGGGGCCGTGGCTCTTAATCAACTTGTCCGGCAAAGCGCTCCCCAATGGTTAGAAAAAGGCATTTATATCTTGCATCTCACGGGAGAAAACGACCCCGAAGCGGATAGTTTGCGCCATTCTAACTATTTTTCCCGGCCTTTTTACGAAAATATGGCGGGATTATGGCAAAGAGCTAATCTGGCTATCAGTCGCTCTGGAGCCAGCACTTTAACAGAATTAGCGATCACTTGTACGCCTTCGATTTTAATTCCCTATCCTTTTGCTGCCGAAGACCATCAGTTCTATAATGCCCAAGTTTTCGCTGAAGCTCAAGCCGCTTATCTTTATCGTCAAAATGAGTTAACTGCTCAGTTTTTAAGCGAATTAGTCCTCGATTTATGGTCTAATCCCGAAAAATTGGCCGCCATGGCTCAACAAGCTTCTCATCTAGCCATTAGTGACAGTGCCGATTTATTAGCCGATTTGTTGAGAAGAAAGAGTCAAAAAGATAGTTTTTGAAACAAATCGGCCACGGGAAAAGTGAACCCCGGAACCACATCTTCCCCCTCCAAAAAATCTGCTGATGTCAATAATCGCTGCGGTTCGTACCCGGAACGATAAACTAAGACATAGTGTTGACCTGGACTGATAACCCAGAGCCAACGAGTACCATTGGCAAAATACTCGGCAATTTTGTCCTCGATTTCTGCCACTGTATTGCCAGGAGAGAGAATTTCTACCACTAAATCGGGACCACCTTCTAAAAAACCCGTCGGCAATTCTTCCAATCCTTGCAGACGTTCCTTAGCAAAAAAAGCTATATCGGGAGAACGTTTATTGCCATTTTTCATGGTAAAAGCAGTGCTGGAGTCCAATAATATCCCTAGTTTTCGAGATGTTACTAAAGCGAATAAAGCAGCACTTAAAATAATGGCAATATAACCGTGGAAAGCCCCAGAATTACCCAGATTAACTAACTCTCCCTTGACCAATTCGTAACGATTACCATCGTCAGGTAACGCCATAAACTCTATATCAGTCCATACTTTTGTCTCTGGAGTTTTCATCACAGTAGTTTCTCGAATAGACATAATTTATCCTCGGTAAATATTGATACTAAATCCCTTGAGTATAGGCTACTTACGGGGTTCAGACCAAAGTATTGCCGTTAAACAGGCTACAGACTCTCTTCCCTGCAACCTATAATGAACAAGGTTTTCGCTTCACCTTTTCAGCCTAGCATCTACATTATAAGAGATATCAAATGGGTTCTATAGACAGACCATTAATTGCGTCGAATAACTGTAAATTTTTGTCAAGAGGTGCGGTCAGATCGAAGAATCGTTGCTAGGACTTCAGAAATATCCTATTACTGGACTTCCCCCGTTTGTTAATTTTTTAGTATTTCTGTATGGGGGATAGCCAATTATTGTCATTATTTTTTCTACACAATACTCAAAATGACCCCATCCTTCGCTCGCATATAAAGCACTGGCGTAGCAAAATCTCGCCTGTCTAAACCGGCTTCGATGGAGATGGCGTTACGAGTTGCCTGGATAGCAGCATCTACTGGCCAGCCCAAGGCGAGGGCGCGGTAAAATCGATCGGCGAAGAGTTTGGCGGTACTGTCAAGAATAGAATATTGCATGGCGACTACTGCTGGTATTCCTCGCCGTACTAAATTGGGGGCAATCCCTGTAAATATTTGCTGGGAAGATACCTCTGCTCCTTCACAGGTATTTAGTACACACAAACCCAAGTTGCGATTACCCAAGAAAAGGTTAGCAAAGCTCTCATCATCTAATAATTTGGCTTGGCCATTTTCTCCTACCAGAGCAATGAAGCCCCTGTCATCCCTAAATACGCCATGACCTATAAAGTGGATAACACTATAGGGATTTTCTTGCAGCTTTTGAGTGATGTTACGGATAGTAGCTTCATGCAGTACATCTAACTTTATTCTTCCTCCCCCAATCTGTTTAGATAGTGCATCACAAATCAATTGTTCCTCGCCACCGGTATCTAATATTACTAAATCCGTAGGACTAGCAATGACCAGCAGAATTTTGAGTGGCAGGCTGGCGACCCTAATCTCATTAGGCGGCAGTGGCACATTGATATAACGTGAAAGCGCAGTTTGAATATCATTGCCTAGAAATGTATTAGTGCCCACATCGTAGAGGAATTCCCAGGGAAGTGCGGCACGTTCTGGAGACTCAAATACTAGGCGCAGGCGCACACCACAATTATGATTTCTTGCATCTGCTACTGTTGCCTGGAAAAGTGCGAGAATCCTTCGAGGGAAAAGAGTCTGGTACAGTTTGCTTCCCAGTGCCTTAAGTAATTTAGCATTTATTGATCGCTGTTGAATTAATGGTAATGTGAGTTCAACTTCGTTTTCATTCAACACGAATTGCTCTTGTGCTTCACCCTGATCTGATGATGCCTGAATAATGTCATCACGAGACACAGACAATTGAAAATCATGATAACATTGCATTAAGGATGGTGGTATATCATCCCCATTATCTGGAACAGGTAGTTTAATTTTATGAGATAAAACTGCTTCTATTTCTCGATGAAATCCGCTTACATGAGCAACAAAATTTTTCTTGTCAAAGAAAGCGAGAATTTTAAAAGTATGAGCCAACTCCCAAACCTGTTCAGGTTCTGCCTTGCCACTAACTACAATTGTCGGTATCCCGTAATCATGAGCCGAAGCAACTAAGTAACCACCCATATTTTGCCCTGACAGACTTAGATCAACTATTAGCAAATCTAATGGGTGTCTTGCACTATTGTTAATGGCCTCAATAGCACCACCAAAAGTGTCTGTTTGGCTTAAACAATACTGGGCGAGATTATATTTTTTCAAACACTTTTCAATTTCTCTGATAAGAATTCCTGCCCAAGGGTTTTCGTCCTCAACGACTAAAATATTCACTGTCATGTAACTCACCTCACAGGTTTCTTGTATATTAACAATGCTATTCAAACAAAACCACCTAGTTACCAATTATATTGGTAAAGTCATGATTGGGTATTTGGTAAAGTCACGATAAAGTTTGTTCCCCCATTAGTATAATTCTTATCTAGAAATAAATCCCCTCCTAGTCGTTGAATATACGTCCGAGACCACCATAAGCCTAAACCCCTGTGTCCCGGTTTATTAGTATTTCCGAACTTAAAAATATTTTCTTTCACAGTTGGATCAATTCCTCCACCTGTGTCCCCAATCTCGACAACAACCAAGTGATTTCCTTCTACATTCACGCTCCGACAAACGATATATAATTCGCCGCCACTTGGCATAGCCTCCCTAGCATTTTTTATCAAATTATATAAGACATCAACTAACTGTTGTTTCCCAGCGCATATTGTGGGAATGTCATCTGTAAAATTAGAGTGGATTTCTATATTAGAGGGAAGGTTAACTTTATCTAGTGACTCCCGAAGTATATCAGGAATTTGTAAAACAGTGGGCTCTTCTCTCAACCAATTAACTTGGCTTTGAACTTCTGCTAGCAGATCGGTCGTTATAGATTGAATTTGGTTCGCTCCTTGTAGATAAACACTTTCTCCTGCATCTTTCATCTCTTTTGTCCAATATAAAATTGCCCCTAATTCGTTATTCATTTTGTGTATTAAATGACTAGCAAGGTCTCCTAAAACAGCTAATTGTGCATTGGCTACACTCTGTTCTTTATTCTTCACATTCTGGATAGCAATTACAGCTTGACCCGCTAATGTTTCCATCATTCCAATATGTCTATCCTCAAATGCTCCCATTCTATAACTTTCTAGATTTAGGACACCCAGCACTCGATGATCGTCTAAGAGTGGAACACATAACTCAGAGCCAGATTTTTCAAAACAACTTTTGTAGCGAGGATCATTTTGGACATCATTAGACAGTATAGTTTTTTTCTCTTTGAGACAATGACCAGTAATTCCTTCCCCAATTTTTAGGCGTAATGAAGAGACATCAGACGGATTTTCTGGATACCAAGCTTCCATAATTAGCTCTTCACTAACTGGTTCAAGTAACCGAATATCTGCCAAGTTAGCCCCTGTCATTTGTACTGCCTTTTGGATGATTAGATTCAGAATTGGCTTATAATCTAGAGTAGTTATAATTTCATGATCAATGTCATGTAAAGCGACTAACCATCGTTGATTCATTATGGCAATTGTTGTCGAAGCAGCCAGAGTGCTAACAATCGCTCTTTCCTCATCAGCAAAATGGTGATTGCGTCGATAGCCGATCAACATCACCCCGAAAATTTGATTGCCTGCCTTAAGTAAAATTCCAGCAGAACATTTGATATTTTCCCGTTTGACAAAAGATGAATTTCCAAAAACATCTGAGTATGACTTGTCTCCCCAAAATACATTACTTCCCAATTTAATAAGCAAAGATGGCACGTCATCTACTTTGATAGTTTCCTGCGCCTTTTCAGTATTTGTAAATTTTCCTGCAAGTGCTGGCTTAGGAAGAAAGCAATTTTGAGATTGGATGTATCCGTAAATAGTCACAGTATCGGCAGCAAGAATATTGAGAGTATTCCAAGCAATACACTTAACTAAATCCGCTTCATCTATCCTGTTAACGAGAGAATTAATTACCCCATGAAGAGTGATTAATTGATTGCTTTTCTTACGCTGATACTCATACATAAAAGCGTTTATGATAGCATTCTCGGCTTTTTCTGCAAAGCTCTCTAACAATTGCATCTCGCTATCATTAAACTGATGTTCTTGCTTAAAATGGACATAAAGAACCCCTTGCAATCCCTCAAATCTTTGCATTTCCTTAAAAACAAGCGGAAAAGCGGCAATAGCCCTGATTCCTAATTGATATATCTCCGGGTTAACAATAGCTAGTGCATTATCATCATCACCTTTAGAATAGTCGGGTATCCATGAGGGCTTACCTGTCTCAATTGCCAATGGTCCTATTCCATCCTTTCGAGGAGGACATCCTCTCAAAAAATTTCGACCGATTAAACCTGAAAACTCCTGATAGACATAGAGAATTTCATTGGGTTTGATGGCCGAACACGATTGTGCGATACTACCGTCGGAATTTATTTGGTGGATGCAATGCCGTTCTTCTGTGGACTGCAAAAAGTGGAGGCTAGCTCCGTCAGCACCAACTATCTTCATAGCAGTATCGGTAATCGTATCCAGAACATAAGGAAGTTGCCGTTGGCGAATGTCCAATGCTTTTTCGCCGACAAGTTTGATGAGTTCAACCGCCGTTTCGACACTGATTGGTTCATGATCATGAGCATTTTCGTACCCCACTTCTATCGTGCCAATCACCGTAACGATGAATTGATTATCTTTTGAGTAAAGATCGGGCAGGAGTATCTCAATGGCAATATGTTGCCCACTTTCCCTCGAACCAGGCCTTTGCGGCTGCAAATACCAGTCTGAATTTAGCTCATTAACATCTTGGTTTTGTTCATTCTTGACATATCTCCATTGAAAGTTATTAAACCAACTCTTATTATTATTGCCGCCATCGTCCTGAACTAAAATAATCGGAGCAAAAATGCGGACAAAATTCTCATGATGGAAGGCACCGTAAACCCAGCGATCAAAACGATTTTTCTTATCCCATCCAGCAAGAATTTCCGTATGGCAAGTTTGAGCGATATCTGCCTGTATATCCCGCAAAGTTGTGTCTGGTTCTAGATAATGCCCCGCCCGCCCCTTCCATTCAGCTGCAATTCCTGTTGCGCTTACTATTTCGATAACCTGTGTATCGGGACGAATCAACTGAATGGCTGCAAAGTCGAAATTTAGCCCATCCTGTATCTCTTGGCAGATGCTTTTAAGAATGTCATCCAGAAGAAAAAGATTGGCAGTAGCCTTTTCAATTTCAGAAACTTGAGCTAGAATGCTTGCTTGAGACATATACTTTTGCTCTCCGAATATTTATGAACTCTTAACATTTGGTCGATTTTTGCTTAACAATTGAGATGGTAAATTCTCCTCAAATATGCCTGAATTTCCCTCTGGGTAAGCAAATTACATAAAGTTCATTTTGTCAAGAATTGTTAAGATGCGCTTACCTTGAATAATGGGTTTATTTTGCTGTCTTTAGTTTAGCGGTTTCTGATCTACTCGGCATCTATCTTTGGTATTACTAGACTTCGCCATACAAAAGTACTCAAAAATCAATGAAACCCTGACTGCATGGAGCTTCTCAGAAAAAATTTAAAAGAGACTACTGGGTACATTTTTCCCTTGAAAATGGCTTTACCGTTGACTGTATCTGGAGTGGAGCCATTCTGTAGAGTTGGCTGTATAGAGATCGCTAACTCGATTATAACAGATGGTGTCATTAATCTCTAGAGTAAGCGATTTCCTCTTTAGCCATGTTTAGCTATAGCTAGGACATTTACACTGGAGAAATCCAATCATATCAAATAATTTTAGTTATCTTTTTACAAAAATTAGATAAATTGGCTTTTTTACCTAAAAACTCTAATAATTCAGCTAGAGATTTTTGAGGATTTTTATATTTCTCGAATTGCCGATTCAGACTGAATTTAATTTCTTCGGGATATTCATCGAACAAATTACTTAAAAAAGTATCGGGAGATTGAGCCTTTATGCCCCAAGTTTCTAAAGCTGAAAGTGAAAAATCGGGAAGATTATTAGTTAAAATTAGATCAGCTTTAGCCATAACAGCAGTTGCTAAAACATGACGGTCTTTTAAGTCATTTGTCATTAATACTAAATCCGTTGAGTATAGGCTACTTATAGAATCCATTTGGTATCTTTTATAATGTAGATGCTAGGCTGAAAAGGTGAAGCGAAAACCTTGTCCATTATAGGTTTCAGGGAAGAGAGTCTGTAGCCTGTTTAACGGCAATACTTTGGTCTGAACCCCCTCAGTGAATGCGTCACCGTCTAGTCGTCCCCGAAAATCGATACTTTGGAGTAAGCCAAAATCTACTCAAGTAGTATGACGAATGAAGAGTGGTCTATCGTAGAACCGCTATTGCCAAAGAAGAAATTGACTTGCCCACCGAAATGGACAAAACGACAGATTTTAGATGGGATTTTCTATCAACTCAAAAATGGCTGTAATTGGGCAGACCTCCCGAAAGATTTCCCTCCCTACTCCACCGTGTTCTGGCATTATAAACAGTGGAGAAGTCAGGGAATCATCCAAAAAATCATGGAATAATTACATCGCAGATTGCGACAACAAGACAAAAAACTTGTGGACGACTCTAATTAGGGTTTGCTGAAAAAGTACGGGCGAAGCATTCGGATAGAAAATCTACGGTTTCACCGATAGGTTATTGCCCGAATGCTTCGCCCCTACAGGACGCGGGCCGATGAAGACGCAAGGTTTTGAACGAAGATTCTCTCAAAATCTTGCACCTGTTTCGCAAGAAAAGCCACAAAACCCTTACCTTGCCTACATTTCACATTTATTCAGCAAACCCTAATTATGATTGATTCTCAAGCCGTCAAAAATACCTGTAATGCGAGTGTTGAGACGAAAGGATTTTGTTTCTACAAGTGCAGCAATGGAATTAAACGTCATCTAGGGACGGATAGTCTTGGTTTCCCCTTTTTCGCTCATTGTACTCCCGCCAACCTAGGGACTTGCGCTTTGATAATGTACCTTTTGGGCGAACGCAGTTCGCCCCTACATTGTGGACAAAATCCGTTACTGTAGGGGCGCAAGGAACCTGCGCCCTCCGCTCGATCAGGTTTGCTGATCACCCTAAGTAGGGGGAGAGCCTTCGAGAGCCCCCGCAGCTAAGGGACTTGCGCTTTGATAATATGCCATCTGGCTGGTCTGATTCTTCTACAGAGCGATTTCCTGGCTGGGATATTATTCCC
>NZ_JADBSZ010000035.1:0-10218 GCF_020246425.1 Microcystis sp. M079S1 | reverse complement strand
TTCGGTGCTAGACTGATATTTCAGTAAGCCAGACAGGAGCCAGAAAAAGATATTTATCAGAAAAGTCATGATCAAGCTAGAGGTTTAAAGACTGATCGGGTTCCAATTATTTTTATTAATAAATATTTTACACAATTCATACCAGGTAAGCAACATAGCTCACCACTACTACCGAATCATTACCACCATTACAACATCGTTGTTAAATAAAAATCTTTCTCAATTAATTCTTAAGAATTTGTAAATATTGCGAAATGTTAATTTAAATATTCTCAAGCTTTTGGAGTTAGTAGATAATTTTTGCTTATCTTTGTCGAAAAATAGAACTCCTGCAAAAATCCAACATCTACCATTGGGTTAGAAGTCAGTATTCTCCGAGTCAGTATTCAGGAGATAGGTTTTAGGTGTTGGGGTTTTGGGGTTTTGGGGTTTTAGTTCAATTTCCCCACTTCCCCACTTTCCCATTCCCCCACTTCCCCATTCCCCCATTCCCCCACACCCTATACCCCACACCCCACACCCCAATTCTTATGAGAGATTCCCTATCGAGCCATCTAAGAGTACAACAACACTGCCTCAATCAAGTTAAATTAGCCGTGAGAAAGCAGGGCTTTAGCAGTCAACGCTCCTTAGCTAAAGAAGCTGAATTTAGTCTGGCTATTGTCAGTAACTTCCTGACCGGTAAACCGGTAGAAAAAGCCACTTTTGCCCAAATTTGTCGTCGATTATGCCTCGACTGGCAAGAAATCGCCGCCCTGAATTTTCAGCTAACAGCACCCCCTCAAGACAAAATTCTGGTTAATTCTCCATCCAAGAGCGAAAAATTGGACACATTACCCCCCTATCCCAATGGGGCAGTTCCCCTTGGTTCCCCATTTTATTTAGAACGTCTTCCCCTCGAAGAACAGATAAGGCAGGAAATCAAGAAACCGGGGGCTTTAGTGCGGATAAAAGCCCCGAAAGAAATGGGCAAAACTTCCCTACTTTTGAGAATGCTCGATTTTGCCAAACAGCAAGGCTACCGCACGGTGAGTTTGAACTTAGAACAGGTGGACCAGGCCATTTTGAGTGATTTAAACCAATTTTTGCGCTGGTTGTGTGCCAATGCCGCCCGTCAACTACAGTTAAAACCGCAATTAGATGAGTATTGGGATGAGGATTTAGGCAGCAAGATTAGCTGTACGGTTTACATTCAAGACTATCTGCTTGAATCGATTACCGCCCCCATTGTCCTCGCTCTCGATGAACTTAATCAGATTTTTGAACATCCCCAAGTGGCCAAGGATTTTTTACCGCTGCTGCGTTCTTGGTACGAAGAATCCAAAACCCTACCTATCTGGCAAAAACTCCGTCTTATCGTCGTCCATTCCACAGAAATTTATGTTCCCCTGCAGCTCAATCAATCCCCCTTTAACGTGGGATTCCCCGCACAGTTAAGTCATTTTAGTCTTGAGGAGGTATTGCAATTAGCCCAACGTTATCAACTCACCTGGGAAAATCAGGAAAAAGTCAAACAATTGATGGAGCTAGTAGGAGGACATCCAGCTTTGGTACAAACTGCCCTCTACTATCTCAGTCGGGAGGAAATAACCATGACGCAAATATTAACCAGTGCCACCTCCGTCACGGGGATTTATGCCCATCACCTGCGACGCCATTGGGCGGTATTAGAACAACAGCCTGAACTAGCAAAAGCCCTCGATCGGGTGATGAGCGCGGTGGAACCCGTACAATTAGACCCAATTCTCGCTTACAAACTCAGCAGTATGGGACTACTCAAACAATCAGGAGATAAAGTAGTACCAGGCTATGAATTGTATCGACGCTATTTTTTAGAGGTGAAATCCTCTATCAGTAATCAGTAATCAGTAATCAGTAATCAGTAATCAGTGAGGGTGTGGGGTGTGGGGTGTGGGGTGTAGGGTATGGGGGGAGTGGGAATTATGAATTATGAATTATGAATTATGAATTGGGGAGGTGGGGAAGTGGGGAAATTGAACTAAAACCCCAAAACCCCAACACCCCAACACCTAAAACCTGTCTCCTGGCTCCTGAATCCTGACTTCTGAATCCTATCTCCTGACGACCGACGACCGGCTCCTAACCCCACCAACAAACTTTTTGCCGCAAACCCTACTTATGAATATGTCAATCAAAGATACTGTCCAAAATACTGTCAACGTTGGTAATTTTAGTCGCTCGCAACTCGGTCGGCCGGATGAGAACAATTTACATAAAGCAGTCGCCACAATTACTGAGGGTCATTGGCCGGAAAATCTGTCGGGATACGTTTTTATCGTCTGTCCTTTTCATAGAAAAAATGACCGTCATTTGTTCTCTGGCGAGGGTGTAATTATTAAATGGGACTTACAGGGCAAAAATAATCAAGTTAACGTTTACAGTAAAAAACTGAAAACTTGGGATAGTTTCTGGCGAAAAGTTTTACCGATATTTAATATTAGTCAAGCCACTTTTCCTGCCGTGGTCAGCATTTTGGGTTGTTCAGAAATAGCGAATACTGCTATGGTTAAACTAGAAAAAGTTGCCGAAGATAAACAACTAGAAGAAACCCGATTAATTCTCACTGCCGATGCGGGACGTTACTGGGAAGTGGATCCCGTTTCCCTTGATACTATCACTCCGATTGGTTATTTTGACCAACATATTGTTTCCGTGCCTTTATCTTTTTTCCCAGTCCTAGAAAATACCGCTCATCCCTTCTACGACAAAAAAACCAAAGAATTTATCACCTGTGAATTAAAGCTAAAACTTGTATCGGGAGGTATGTTAAAAGATTTAGATAAATCGGTGTATATTGTTCTTTGGGATCAACAAAAACAACTTAAACCCTGGAAACTACAGGGAACTATCCTCGATGGTAGCCCCCATTCGGTCATCGTCACCGAAGATTATATCATGATTCCCGATATGCCTTTTCAGATGGGAGTAGCCAAACTATTAGGTATCAGAATCAAGCCTGAAGAAACCTATCCGAAAACTCAAATTTATCTAGTTAAACGTCAAGACCTCAAGGAAGAAGAAACCACCGTTCCCTCGCGATTAATTACCTTCAATGGCGACAGTTATCACTTCCTTTGTAATTACCATAGTATCAACGGTCAAATTCATCTTGTGGCCATCCAAAACGCCACTATTAGTTTAACCGAAGCGATCGAAAAAGACGATATCCAACATTTTACCGGTCAGGGTTATCCCCCCGAATACCACGGCATTCCCTGGATGTTTTCCTTTGACCCCGGAGTGCTGCGCAAAGTGGTTATCGAAGATGCCAGGGTGATGAGCGAACAGGCTTTCGTCCATCCGGGGTGGTTCTCTACCACTCTCTACACCGCCGACCCGCGGGAATCGGAACAGGGATACAGCGCTATTTATCAGGTTTATGCCGGTTATGTGCGCGAATTAATCTGTCGTCGTCAGTATATGGATTGTCGCGACCAGAGTAATCGCATCCTCAGGGATGCCGAACTTCCCTGTCATGACTTGCCCTCGGTATTAGCCAAGGTTCCCTTCGATAAGGATTGGAATCAGTTAACTGAACAGATTAGCCAAGAAAAAAAAGCCAGTGATACTCATGTATCACATTTAGGTCGGGGACCACTGGATTTTTATGTTTGTCCCGATGGCTATATTTTAGATAGCATTCAGTTTATTCCCCAAGAACAGGGCTATCTATTTACGACGGTTTTAACCCCGACCAGAGTATTAGAAGCTTGGTTATTTAACCCTGACAATCTCAAGGACGGACCGATTGCTAAACTGAGTTTGCCGGAAGATGTTCACTTTGGTTTTACCTTGCATTCCGAGTATTTCGAGCAAGTGTTGCCTTCTCCCCGTCCTTCCGTCTCACAGGTAAATCGAGTCCTGTCAGCCTTGCGGAGTCTTGTTTTAGTTCCCGTAGAATTTTTCTTGGGGAGACCCGCAGCCATTTACAATCGCCAAGTAAAAAAATGATTGTTCTCAACGGGTACGACATTCTTGCCCAAATCTACGAAAGTGTTAACTCGGAAGTCTATCGGGCTATTCGCACCGCCGATAATCAACCCGTTATGCTCAAAATCCTCAAGCAAGAATATCCAACCGCACAAGAACTAACCCACTACAAACAGGAGTATAAAACCATCTGCGGCCTGAACTTCGAGGGGGCGATTAAAGCCTATGGTTTAGAAACCTACCGCAGAACTCCCGTGATTATTTTGGAAGATTTCGGGGCTATATCCTTAAAAAAATGGCTAGAGGGCAAACCCCTGGCCTTAAGGGACTTTTTAAGCCTTGCACCCCGAATAGTGGCTAATTTAGAGAAAATTCACAACGCCAAGGTTATTCACAAAGATATTAATCCTGCCAATATAGTTCTTAACCCCGAAACCGGACAAATTAAAATCATCGATTTTGGCATTGCCAGCGTCCTGCGGCGGGAAAATCCGGGGCTAAAAAATCCCAACGTCCTTGAGGGGACTTTAGCCTATATTTCTCCGGAACAAACCGGACGGATGAATCGCAGTCTCGATTACCGCACGGATTTTTATTCTTTGGGCGTTAGCTTCTACGAACTTCTCACCGGACAATTACCTTTTCGGGCTAACGATGCTTTGGAATTAGTTCACTGTCATCTGGCAAAACAACCTTTGGAGATTAATAGTCTCGTCAGGGAGAAAATTCCCCCGGTGGTGGAGGCAATCATCAGGAAACTGATGGCTAAAACCCCCGAGGAACGATACCAAAGTGCCTATGGTATTCGGGCAGATTTAGAAGAATGTTTAAGACAACTAGAAAAAACGGCTAAAATTGAGGATTTTGTCATCGCTAGGCAAGATCTAGCCAATCAGTTCCAAATTCCCCAAAAACTCTACGGTAGGGAGGCAGAAATCGCCACTCTCCTCACTGCTTTTCAACGGGTAGCCACCGCAGATAAAAACTCCTCTCACACCGAACTGATGCTAGTTACGGGTTATTCTGGCATGGGTAAAACCACCCTGGTTAGGGAAATTTACCGGGCAATTACTGAAAAACGCGGCTTTTTTATCTCCGGTAAATTTGACCAATTTCAGCGCGATACTCCCTACGCTGCCGTGGTTAGCGCTTTGACTCATCTCGTCAAGCAACTTTTGGGGGAAAGTCAACCACAACTGGAACTATGGCGACAAAAACTCCTCAAGTCTTTGGGGGCGAATGCACGGGTTATTATTGATGTGATTCCTGAACTAGAATTAATTATCGGTCCACAACCAGAGGTGTTACAATTAGGAGCGATCGCTACTCAAAATCGCTTTAATTTAGTCTTTAAAAATTTTATTCGGGTCTTTTGTTCCCCGGAACACCCCTTAGTCATCTTTCTCGATGATTTGCAATGGGCAGACTTGGCTAGTCTCCAGTTAATAGAATTAATTATGCTCGATGGCGATATGGACTATTTGTTTTTAATTGGCTCCTATCGCAGTAATGAAATTAATTCCACCCATCCCCTAACCGCTACCCTCGATAAATTAGAGCAGGGGGGCATAATTATCAATCAAGTTATTTTAAGACCTCTGGGGCTTGAACAGGTCAATCAGTTAATTGCTGACACCTTAAATCATTCACCAGAATATGTGCAATCTTTGTCCGCTTTAGTCTGGCAAAAAACCCACGGTAATCCTTTTTTTGTCAATGAATTTCTCAAAACTATCTACTGGGAAAATTTGCTATTTTTCCAACCGGGGCAGGAAACAACCACTAAAACCGACAATAATAGTGGCTATTGGCAATGGCATCTCGGTCAAATTCAAAGGATTGGTAGTACCGATAATCTGATTCAATTTATGGTCGGTAAAATGCAGAAATTGCCCCCCGAAACCCAGGAAATTTTAAGTTTAGCAGCTTGTCTTGGGGCAGAGTTTAATTTATATAGTCTGGCAGTAATCTCTGAAAAATCACCTCCAGAACTTTTACCAATTTTAACTTCTAGTAGCGAAGCTGGTTTAATTATTCCCCTCTCAGAATTGGATGAACAATTACTGATTCAAGAATATAAATTTGCTCATGATCGCATTCAACAAGGAGCTTACGCTCTCATCGAAGACAGCAAAAAATCTTTAATTCATCTAAAAATTGGTCGCCTACTTTGGCAGCATACTGCCGCCAATGAATTATCGGAAAAGATTTTTAAAATAGTCGATCATCTCAATCTTGGTTATCGACTAATTAGCGAGGAAAAAGAACGAGAGTCAGTGGCTAACTTGAATTTACTAGCAGCCCAAAAGGCCAAAGCCGCTAATGCCCAAACTGGAGCCTTAAAATATATTAAAATCGCTCAAAAACTTCTCAAAAAATCAAGCTGGAAAAATAACTATCAACTGACTTTAAATATTTATTCTGAAGCCACAGAAATCGCCTATTTAAGTGGGGATTTTGAGCAGATGCAGTGCTGGGCTAATCTCGTGTTAAAACAGGCAAAAACCACCCTAGATAAGGTGAAAGTTTATGAAGTAATCATCGAAGCTTATCAAGCCCAAAATCACGAACTAAAAGCGGTAGAAATTGGTTTATCCGTCCTAAAAAGCCTAGATTTCGAGATTCTTGAATCCTTAAAATCATCAGATATTCAGGAAGAACTCAATAAAACTAGGCAAAAATTAGCGGGTCAAAATATCGAAGATTTAAGTAATTTACCGCCGATAAATGAGGAAGAAAAATTAGCAATCATGAAGATAGCGAGTGCCATATTTCCTCCTGTTTATATTGCCGCACCTCATCTCTTACCCATCCTAGTATCAAAACAGGTTAACTTATCAATTGAATACGGCAATAGTTATCTAGCGGCTTTTACTTATGTCAATTATGGCTTAATTCTTTGTGGTCTTTTAGAAGATTGGGAAACGGGTTATCAATTTGGACGATTAGCTTTAAACATTGCTGATAAATTTCATGCCAAAGCCCTGATGCCGAAAATAATTGCCGTCTTTTCCGCCACTATTAGTATCTGGAAAGAACCGATTAAAAATTCCCTGTCCTTGTTAAAATCTTCCTATCAAACCGGTTTAGAAATGGGCGATCTCTACTACGGAACAACCTGCGCCTATCTTTACTGTTTTCATTCCGCCTTTATCGGACAGGAATTAACCGAATTAGCCCAAGAAATAGCTAACTATGATCTGGCTTTTGTTAAGCTCAAACAAGAAAACACCCGCAACTATCTAAAAATCTACGGACAAACAGTTTTAAATCTGCTGGGGCGCTCGGAAAATCCCGGTCATTTAGAAGGACAGTACTATCAAGAAACTCTTATGTTACCGTACCATCTAGAGGCTAATGATCTCTACGGTCTCTGTGCTTTATTTGTTAATAAATTATACCTTTGTTATCTATTTGGACAGTACGAACCAGCCATTAAAAATGCTAACCAAGCCCAAAATTATCTAGGGGGAGCTACCGCTACTTTATTGATTCCTCTGCATAATTTCTATGATTCCCTCGCCCATTTAGCTATTTATAATCATCTGGACAATGACCAAAAACAGCAAGTATTAGAACGAGTGACGAATAATCAGAAAAAGCTGCGGGAATGGGCGAATCAAGCCCCCTCTAACTATCTCCATAAATTTTATTTAGTGCAAGCGGAAAAGGAGCGGGTGCAGCGCTCCTATCTAGAAGCCATAGAAAACTACGATCTAGCCATCGCTAAAGCCAAGGAAAATGAATATATTAATGAAGAGGCACTGGCTAACGAACTAGCGGCGAAATTCTATCTCGATTGGGGTAAAGTAAAAATTGCCAAAACCTACATCAATGAAGCTGCTTATCTCTATTCTCTTTGGGGAGCAACCGCTAAAGTCAAAGATATAGAAAGCCGTTATTCTCAGTTAATGGCCAATAATTATGGTTCCAATTCCCTGACCGAAACTAGGAGAACTACCACCAGAAAAAATTCAGTTATTCATGCGGGAGAACTGTTAGATTTAGCCACGATTATGAAGGCCTTCCAAGCCATTTCCAGCGAGATAGTTTTAGATAAATTACTCGCCACCCTGATGAAAATTCTCATCGAAAATGCTGGGGCGCAGCTGGGCTATCTTATCCTAGAAAGCGGCGGACAACTATTGATCGAAGCCTCCGGTTCGGTGCAGGAAGATGGGGTGACAGTCTTTAAATCTAATGCCATCGAAGAACATCTTCCCGTCTCAATTATTAACTATGTAGCCCGGAGCGGTCAAACCGTTCTGAATAACGATGCTGCCCATGAGGGCGATTTTAGCAACGATCCCTATATTAAAACCCATCAAACCAAATCCCTGCTCTGTTCGCCCCTCCTCGACCAAGGACAACTGCGGGGAATTGTCTATCTAGAAAATAATCTCACCGTCGGGGCTTTTACCCAAGAAAGATTGGAAGTGCTGCAACTGCTCTCCAGCCAAGCGGCGATCGCAATTACTAACGCCAAACTCTACGCCGAAATCAAAGCCAAACAGAGACAACTAGCGCAATTTTTAGAAGCGATGCCGGTGGGGGTATTCGTCCTCGATGCTGGCAGTCAACCCTATTATGCCAATCAAACCGCCCAAGAGATTTTAGGAAAAGAGATCGTTAATATCACCACGGCTAATCAGTTGGGGGAAACCTATCAGTTATATCAAGCTGGAACCGATCGATTGTATCCCACAGAATACCATCCGATTGTCCGAGCTTTAAGGGGAGAAAAAAACACGATGGATGATCTAGAAATTCACCAAGGAGAGAAGATTATTCCCCTAGAAGTGTATGCCACGCCCGTTTTTGACGAAAAAGGAGAAATTATCTATGCGATCGCCGCTTTTACCGATATTACCGAACGAAAACAGGCGGAAGCGGAACGGATTCGCTTTACCGAAGAATTAGCCGAGTATAGCCGCACCCTAGAACAGAAAGTGCAGGAGCGCACCCTAGAACTCAGCCAAACCCTAGAAATTCTCAAGGCCACCCAAGCAGAATTACTGTTTGAAAACGAACTGCTCAGAAGTACCGAAGAATCTAGCATCTTTGACTACCAAGTGGGGGGCAGTTTACCCATGGATGCCCCCACCTACGTAGTCCGCGCCGCCGACCGTTATCTCTATAAAGCCCTCAAACGCGGCGATTTTTGCTATGTTCTCAATCCCCGTCAAATGGGTAAGTCTAGTTTAATGGTACGCATGATCGATCACCTCCAACACGAGGGCATCTGTTGCGCTCCCATTGATTTAACCCGCATCGGCAGCGAAAATGTCACCCCCGACCAATGGTACAAGGGGATAGCCTTCGAGTTAGGGCGACGTTTTGGACTGCTCAAAAGGGTCAATCTCAAAGCTTGGTGGCAAGAACGGGAAGATGTCTCGGCAGTACAGCGCTTGGGCGAATTTATCGAAGAAGTGTTATTGCTGGAAGTGGGGATAGTGGAAGGTTCTCCCCCGAAACCGATCGCGATTTTTATCGATGAAATTGATAGCGTTTTGGGCTTAAATTTCGCGGTTAATGACTTTTTTGCCCTGATTCGTTCCTGCTATAACCAGCGTGGTTTTAACCCGCTCTATCGGCGTTTGACCTTCGCTTTCTTCGGTGTTGTCACCCCCTCCGATTTAATTACCGACCACCAAATCACTCCTTTTAATATCGGTCATTCGATTCAATTGGAGGGTTTTAAGGAACACGAAGCCCAGCCTTTACTGCGCGGATTGGCCGAGAAAGTTAGTAACCCGCAAACTGTCTTAAAAGAAGTCTTTGCTTGGACAAACGGTCAACCTTTTCTGACCCAAAAACTCTGTCAGTTAATTCGCACCGCCACCTCGCCGATTCCCCCCAATGGTGAGGCCTCCTGGATTGAGGACTTGGTACAGAAGAAGATCATTGACAATTGGGAGGCTCAGGATGAACCGGAACATCTGCGGACTATTCGCGATCGGCTTCTCAACAGTCATCGCTCCCAGTTGCTCCTGAGACTCTATGAACGGATTTTAAGGGAAAAAGAGGTGATTGCCGAGGATAGCCCTCCAGAAAAAGAGTTACTTTTATCGGGGTTAGTGATCAAAGACCAAGGCCGGCTGCGGATCCATAATCCCATCTATCAAGCAATAGACCTCCTGCAAAAATAGGAACTGATTATGTAAAATAAAGTAAAACACTCAGAAAAACAATGACTTACGAAAAAGTAAAAAATTTGAATCCAGAAGAGTTTAAACGCTTTTGTGGAGTATATCCTGAAACATTTAA
>NZ_JADBSZ010000349.1:0-25767 GCF_020246425.1 Microcystis sp. M079S1 | reverse complement strand
TTAAATGTTTCAGGATATACTCCACAAAAGCGTTTAAACTCTTCTGGATTCAAATTTTTTACTTTTTCGTAAGTCATTGTTTTTCTGAGTGTTTTACTTTATTTTACATAATCAGTTCCTATTTTTGCAGGAGGTCTATTGTGGACAAAATCCGTTACTGTAGGGGCGCAAAGCTTGCGCCCTCTGATCGATTGGGATATTATTCCCACGCAAGTCCCTAAGGGGGGATCGAACCTAAAATCCATTTTTAATTTAATTATAACCAGCTACTTATCCACCCCCAAACCCCAGATAATTAACCACCCCCCAACTAATACACTTGTACTATAGCCTGCCTAAAAAAATTCCAGAAAAGGGAATGAGGGAAAAAAGGGAAAAAAAGGGGAAAAGGGTTACAGGGTCCTCCCAGCACCGCACACCACCCGAAAACCGCGGCTGTCGTAGTTGTCGCGGCGGTAGTTGACGAGGCGGTAAGCGGAACGGCAGTAATAGGGATTGACGAACCAAGAACCGCCCCGCAGTACACCAATTCGTTTATCCGTCAAGAGTTCATTTATACTATTTAATAAGTTTTCATAACGATTATCATTATTTGTCTCGTCCCAAACGCTCCCGTCTGTGGGCGGTGCGCCTTGATAATCACTATGCCACGGATCTAAACACCACTCCCAAACATTCCCGTGCATATCGTACAGCCCAAAGGCGTTGGGGGGATAGGAGCGGACGGAGATGGTTTTCTTTGGGGATTTTTTCGCCTTTTCTTGTTGATAGACCTTTGAACTATTGTAATTCGCCAGTTCTGCCGTGATCGTCTCGCCAAAGTGGAAGGGGGTGGTTGTTCCCGCTCTACAAGCGTATTCCCACTCGGCCTCGCTCGGTAAACGGTAATTTTTTCCCGTGTGACGGGACAGACGGGCGCAGAATTCGATCGCATCGTACCAACTCAGGCGATCGACGGGGTTATTATCACTTTCCTTAAACTCCGCAGGTTCTGGATCGAGGTCTTTTCCCTCCCTCGGTAGGTGGGCCACGAACCGCCATTGCGCCCGGGTAATCGGAGTCTGGCTCAGGTAGAAGGCACTGACGCTCACGGGGTGTTGGGGTTTTTCAGACTTGTAATCGTCCTTTTCTCCCGGTGAACCCATCAGGAAAGTTCCCCCCGGGATAGCAACCATAGTCAGGGGTTCGATTTCCTCCCCTAGGGGTTCCTCGTAGTAGTAGGCCTCCAGGGGTTCTCTTTTGGTAATTTCTCCCCGTTTATCGACGTATAGGGTCTCGAAGGTGAATTTTAGGAGTTTTTCCGGGGTCAAGATTTCCTGTTTTCGCTGCCTCACTCTCTCCTCGATGTTTTGGGCGATATCGGCGTACTCTCCCCCCCAAGTGCGGAGAACAGCCGCGTCCACCTCGGCAAAGTAGAGAGAGCGATCGCTGACTGCATCCGCTAGAGAACCCTGTGGATTGGGGATTAGAGCCGAAAAATCGCGAAATTCACCGTAATGGTCGCGAATATAATCGCCGATGCCGCGCCAAATATCGATCGTGCGTCTAGCGGCACTATCTGCCAACAGTAGCTGACGAATGCCGGGGTAAAAATCGTACCAAGCATCCGTAACCGTCGCTCCCTCCGGACTAAAGGTAGATTTTTCGACCAGTCCGCTAAAAAAGACCTCCGCTAGATGCCAATGTTTACTATCGGGTAAAAATCGCCGCTGTGCCAATCGCATCACTGGAGGAATCAGGGGAACGGCCGCCAGCACTTTAGCCAGTTCTCGGGCCAAGGGACTGGCATCGATTAAAAAGCCTCTCAATAACTCTTCCGGGGATTCCGCTTCCGGAGCGGCTGCCTCTTCTTCTCCGGTTTCACCCATATTCACCCCCGCAGTCGTTGCTCCCATTAAAACCCCCTGAATCGAGTTACCACCGCTCCCAGCGATAAATTTCGCCCAGGTTGCAAAGTGAGCGGGGGATAAATTGAAAATAGGGAACCGATAGAGAATCTGCTTCGTGCGGAGTCTTTCCCCCACTTGCAGTATTGCATTGGCAGAAGCGGGACCCGGTGCAATCAAAGGCCGGAGGATTGCTCCCTCTAAAGCGGTTCGTTGCCATAGCTCCTGCGGGAAAATGTGAGCGATGGTGACGGGGTGTTCTTTTCCCAGATCCGCTAGGGTGGCAAAGGCAGACCTCGATCGCCAAGCTTTCCCCAAAGTATCGGTTAGGACGATAAAAAGTCGGTTTCCAGAGGGTGCAACCAGACTGCGAGGGTTCCGTTCGATTTGCCCCGCACCAGAAAGCAAACGAGCTTCATTTTCACCGGTCTCGAACCACCAAACCCGCACATCCCTAAAAAAGCCTTGCCAACGGAAGAGGGTGGTCATTCCCCCCGCTAGATCTCCCCAAAATTCCATCGGGGGAGAGCGATCGATCAACAGGTGAACCTCTAACCAACGTTCTAGGGGGGGACGGAAAGCGAGCATCGGTAATCCCCCCGCTTCGGCCGTCCGTTCCACTGTAACCTCGATATCCAACTCGTCGGCCCGTAATCCAGGCACGCGACGCGCTAGGGGGAGAATTGCCTTACTGATGGCGGTGGGTTCGGGTATCGGAAAGGGATCGGGGACGCGAACGGGAGAAGAACGATCGCTCTCGACCGAATCGCGCTTCCGGGAGGTCTGCATCGGGCGATCGATGTTTTCGGGATAGGCAACGGGGAGCGTTGACTCGATCGCTCCGGGGGGAGGGGTTTTTTCACCGCTGCCGGATGACCGGTTATCCTCCTGATCATTAGATGAGGTTGCTTCCGAATGTTCAGGCTGCTCGATCGACCAAGGCGCGATAATTCGATCGAGGTAAGCAGCGCACCAGATCAGTTCTGCCATTTCCCTCTCGTCTTCCCACCAGATAGCTTTTTTCCCTTCCATCTCTCCCCCTACCCTTGCAAGGATTTAAAGATGGTGTCTAGCAGCTTGCTATCGGGGTCGGTGAGGTCGTTTCCCTGTAGTAACAGATAGACCGCGTTGAGCAGTTGATCGGTGGCTAGTTTGTCTTTGCGTTTAATTCGATCGAGAAATTCCCGGATCAGATTTCTGGCCGGTTCGTCCAATTGATTTAGGCTCTCTGGGGGGAAACGTTGCTCTAGTATGCGATAGAAATCATCCTCGTTGTCGGGTTGTTCGAGTCTTAAACGCAAACATCGACGCAGGAAAGCGGGGGGAAACTCCCGGGCCTCGTTACTGGTCATGAATACTAGGGGGAACTCCTGACAAGACACACAACCTCGATCGATCGGGATTTTTTCCTCGCTGTCGTCCTGTTGACCGCGATAGGGAAGAACCGATTGGTCGCCGGTTTTTAATCGTGTCAGTTCCGGTATCTCAAAAAATCCCTCCTCGAAAATATGGAGGAGATCGTTAGGCATATCGATATCGCTTTTATCGATCTCATCAATTAGCAGCACCGCCGGTCGTCCGGGACGGGATCGATAAAAAGCCATCCCCATGGGACCTAATCTTAGATAGCTGCCGATATCTGGTTCCTCGTACTTTCCCCCCTCTCCCACTTTCTGTCTTTGTAGGGAAGCTTCCTGTAACCGTCCGATCGCATCGTAGGCATAAAGACCCTCTTTAAGGGTGGTGCGGGAAACGATCGACCAACGGTAGGGGCCGGGTAATCCCAATTCCCGGGCAACTGCGTAGGCCAGGGAAGTCTTGCCGGCGCCGGGGTTGCCCTCGATCAGTAGGGGACGACGCAAACAGAGGGCAGCATTCACCAATTCCACCGCTTTCCTATCCGCGACGAATCCTAAAGCCCTAGGGTCTATTTTTCCCTGTTTGGGCGGTATTTTCTGCGATTTCGCCGCTTTTGTCCATTCTTCTGGGGATAGGCTAAAACTGCGCCAAGGGGGTGGCGGTGGGATGCGATCGAGGTGTTTTCTTTGTTCTTTGGGTGTGGGTAAACTGTTCGCGCTCAGGGTCAAACCCCGATAGATGCGAAGGTCTTCTGGTTTGGGAACTGGTTTATCGGCCATTGGATTCCACCACTCTCGTGTTTAGAGGTCTCGGTCTCGGGGAGGGTTTGGGGTATGGATCGTCCCAGAAAAGGGCGATTTTTCGCTTGTTTCTGCGTAATTCTTTGGTCTTATCGGGCCAGTTTCTCCATTCCGAGGGTTTTAGATCGTTATCTGTCATCGGTTGGTTGGCGTTTCGACTCCAGACGGCGATCGGCAGGGATTCCACGATATCTTCCAGATCGGCGATCGATGGTTCGGTTCCGATGTAGTAATCTTTCTGGTCAAGATCGCTATTATTTTCCCATAAAGCTCTCTTGATCTCCTCGATCTTGTCGCGTATTTCTCGGAAATCTTCATCGAAATAGCGATCGAAGGAGTTAATAAAAACAGGATACTCGTATCCGATAGATGGCCCCTCACCGCATCTAAACTTAATATCTTCTAGGGAGTGTTTCAGCAAAGCAAATGGAAGGAAAAACTCAATCTCTAGTCTCGCTTGATCGGGTAAATAGTAAAACATTTCAGGAATTACCTGATAGAAACTATCTTGCATTTCTTCTAACATAAAACCTTGTTCTTTTTTATAGATATTCCATAACTTAATTTTATTGTTTATTCTCACAAAAAACATCGTATTTACATAAAAATATTCTGTTTGTAAGCCCGTATTATTATGTTTATCAATTGCGGGTGAGATTACAATTTGTATTCTTCCTTCTAGTTCGATATTTTTATTAAATTTATCCCACAATTCTCTCGCATATTTTTTGATTGTGTCTAACTGCACACCATCCCTATATCGAACAGCTTCACCTTTCCAAGTATCAATATCTTCAGCAATATCTAGGGTTTCATCCTTAAATAACTTCAATCTGCACCATTCAGAAAATAAAATCAAAGGACATATTTCTTTATTAACTGGCTTACTAGATAAATCTTTTAGTTTTTCTCTAAGCTCTTGTATGTTTGAAATAGATGACGATTTGGGATCTTCATAGACTAACAGAAAAGAGTTGATTAAAAATAAACTATTATCGGAATTAATATTTAAAGTATCGAAAAGTTTTTCGATTAAATTAAATCGTTGATTTTCCCATTTTTGGTCAGCTTGAGGATAAGTAGGAAAAAAGATAGCATGGGTTTCAATTCCTAGCGCAGAATAATTAACACGCTGATTACTGTCAACATTTTGGTTCATTTTATGAACCAACCAACCTAGATCGACATATCCATGGTGGGAATAAAACTCGATCGCTTTTATGTCATCGAGAGCTTGTTGCAGCGATCGGGATAAAACGCCTTCGATCGCTGTATCTTTTGACCTACAAGCTGCCATAACATGAATAGCTATATTAGCTCCTCGAACCGCTTCATATTGTTTGATCGCATCGCTAACGAATTTTATAATATCTCCCGCACCACTTTGGGAGTAACAAGTATCAATAATATAGAGAACTTGAGAGATGGTTACTTGGTTATTTTTAATAGGACGAACTAAGTCTTGAGTCGGTAAAGCCGTTAAAGATATATCATCAATATCTGTATCTTTCAGTATGAGATAATGTCCATCACCTGGACAATATTCGCCATGACCAGAATAGTAGAAAATAAGAATATTTTTCGTTCCATGTCGCTCTCTATCCCGAAGCCAATTAGGGAATAGTTTTTTAAGATCGTTAGTTGTGGGGTTTAAATGTAAACTTGGCAGAACTCTTTCATATCCAAAACCACTGGTAAACAGACTGTTCACCAATTCTAAATCCGTCTCGACGCTGGGTAATTGCTCGAATGCGTTGTAATCCTTTGTCCCACAAGCGATTAGATAATACTTGATTTCTTCATCCATATCATTGCCCATCAATCGATTAAGTAGCTGGTTATAATTAAATTAAAAATGGATTTTAGGTTCGATCCCCCCTTAGTCCTAGAGTTGATTTATAGTAGGGTTGATTCATGAATCAACCCTACCCTTAGTCCCCCCTTGATAAGAGTGGTGTCTGATAATTTTTAACACCTACCTACTTAACCCCGATCGAATCGCTTCCCCAGTTGCAACCGCCGTCAGATACCTTTTGGCATCATGAGCCTCGCAACCATTATAAACTAGCTTATCCTCGATAGTTCCCTCAAATAAAGGGTTGAGTTCCTTTGTCAACGCCACCACATCGCCATCGTCCGCGATATTTACCCATCTTTCCACATTTCCGGGCCAGCGCCCCAGGTTATTGCGGGGGGATGGTTGCAGTCGATCGAAAATTAATTGTCTTATCCCCAAAGGAGAACCGAGAGTGACAAAGACTTTAATCGGCCATTCTGGATGCTGACATAAAGTTTCGTAACAGACGATCGAACCGAGAGAATGAGCTACAAGTACCCGCGTATCTTCACCGATACATTCTATTACTCGCTCTTGAATCTGCTGTTTTAGCTTTCGATCGTGTAAATAGCTCCCCACTTGCTTAAGATAAGAAATAACCAATTTCTCGGCAACCCTACCGAAAAACCGAGATTCACTTAACTCCGACAAAGCTCTCTGGATAATTTTTGGGGTAGATTTTTCTCTCAAAAGGCTATTCGCATTGGGATGATTATTTTCTAATCGTTCCGTTTCTTGCCACCACAACTGAAGTAATTCTTTTTCCCAATCGGAATCGATATCATTAACATCGTAGTTCGGGATACCGATCGCTTTCGGGTTTCCCCGGAAAATATCTCCGTAAAACGCACAAAGAAAATCAGTATCGGACTCTAACTCGGTTCCCGCGAGTTTCAATCCATCCTTGAGACTTGGCAACCACTCAGCAGAAATCGTGTTGCTACCCCTAAATTCTTGCGCGATACCATGAACACCGACAATTTTAGCCATGATCGTGCGGTTACAGGGCTTCCCTATCCCTGTTGATTTCCAATTTTAAACGGTTTTTCCCACTTTAGACCGAGAGCAAATTTAAAAACTGCCTTGCTTTGATCGCCTTGTCAGTCGAGATAGACCGTTCAAAAACAGCAACCAAACCACCACCACCAACCAATGCAGCACCGAGATCGTCCAGAGAGAACCAGTCAGCCAATAGACAACGGTGCAAGTTAATCCCAATAAAGCCGCTAAAATCAAGAAAATAGGCTGAAAAAAAGTCGGATTGCCCTTTTTGTAAAAAATAATTGCATTGAGGGGATGATAGACGGTAAAAAGCGTGATGCTGACCAAAGCAGAGAGGATCAGGTTAGCTGTGGAAGTTGCCGTTTCCGGATGGGGAATTAACAGCACCCGAAAGACGAATTCCTCCCAGAATGCCGGGAAGAAAAAACAAAAGACGAGCATTTTCAGTATCTCTAACGGTCTCCGTTCGGGGAAGTGCCAACGTAAAAAACCCGACCGGAAACCGATGGTCAGGGCGATCGCGGCGTATAATCCCAATCCGATCGCCGTCACCCCCCAATCCCGACCGGTAAGAGGCAGCACGAGCGCGCCCAAAGTGCGACGGAGCATCGGTGCGATCATCGGCATTTCCCCGAATAACTTGGTCGGTGCGAGGGGTAAAATCTCCGGCATCGCTCCCCCAACCTGATTAGTACGGAGGAACCAGAGAGTTGCTCCTGACCGCAAGAAAATCTCACCGATCACGTCATTGCTGCCTCGCGGTAACATCGAGCGCCAGCTTAGTAGAGCGTTGGCCAGTGTATTTTCCCGAATAAAGCCTTTTCCGCGACTATCGGTGATACCGGCGAGAATTTGGGCGTTTTGCCGCCAATCGGCCCGGATCACCCCCCGGGGAGCTAATACTTGTTCTAAACGATCGCCCAATTGTCCCAAACGTTGAAAACGCAAGGTTTCCGGATCGTCGGCATGGGTTGTCAACCAAGCGGCGATCTTTGGATCGGTTTCAAACTGGTGGCGCAGGGTAGCGATCGTGATATAAAGGGCCTGATTCGAGTCCTGCACGCAGGAAGTCGCGGGGGTAACGCTAGAAACCCCGGTCCCGTCCCCGATCCGGTAGCGAGCCATCATGATCTCTAACTGCTTGTGGAATTCTGTCAGGGGGGACAGAGAAACCCCACCGAAGTTGTAATCCTCCAAAAGGTCTAATTTCACGATCGCATCGGATATGGGTCGGGAATTAAGCCATCCCCGCTCTAAACTACCCGTATAGTTTGCCCAACTCTGATAACCGGATAAAATCCCCTGGGGATTGTGAGCGTACACCTGATCATAATCGAGCTGCCACTGTAACTCTCCCGTCAGGGAATCCCGGATCACTTCGTAGAGAAAATAGGAAAAATGACCCGTTACCGTTGCCAATTGTATTGATTCACCCTTTTTACCGCCGATTCCCCCGAAGAGATGAATTCCTATTCCTTTATCGCCCTCTTTCCATGATTTTTTTTCACCCTCCGGCAGGACTGTTACCCGACTGGCGGTTCCTTTGCGGGATGGGGTATCGTTCCAAGTGCCGCGGGCGATGTAATCTTGGCCCGATTGCACCCCGGTCAGGATTTCCGTCGGTTGCAGTTGAAACAGCGATCGAGGTTTGATTGCTTGAACGGTAAAGAGGTTATCCCGTCCCCGCGCACCGTAGATATACCAGCCCTCCTTTCCTTCGCTCGCTGCTACTAACTGTCGGGGGGTCGAGATAAAACGTCCTCCGGAAACTAAGGGTTGTTGGGGAATGCGGATCACTTCCGAGCTGCCGTCGAATTGTCCACTGTCGCGGTTATAGTGTCGCACTCGGAAAAGTTCGCTCCCACAGGGGGGTGAACCGGGGCAAACCTTGGGGATGTCGCTGGGGGTTCGGGGGGGAGCTTCGCCGATAATTTTCACCAATGCCACAAAGCGCCCAGTAACGATCAAGGGCATTCGCTCCACTTGTAATGACGTTTCCCCGATTTCTGCATCGGGAAAGCTGACGACCACATCATCGAGCGGTCGCGATCCGGCCAGCGCTTGCAGTGGTCCGACCCCTGAACGACCATTCAAGCGAGTCGGTAGGATATTTCCCTGTTTTTCACTCTCGATCGCCTCTGGAGTGAAGCGAATATCCTTAGTAACCAGTCCTAAATATCGAGCCAGTGCCGGGGATTGCCGCCAACCTAAACGAACTTTTTGACCGACTAAATCCGGCCGGGGTGCTTGGTAAACCTGCAACCAAGTCCAATCTTCCCCCGGTGTGGCGGAATATTCCTCCGGTTTTGGCAAAATCAGGCGACCGATCCAGGGGGCGATCGGGCGATACCATCGCGGATCGAGGGATTGCTCTAGGGGAAAATAACCGGGTTGATTGACCGCTAACCGACTCATGATCCAGTAGTCAGCCTTGGCTTCTTCCACAGGGCGCGGACTGAACAGAAAAACCGCTAGAGCGATCGCCGCTAGGGAGAGAAGTATCCAGACAATCCGGGAAATCGTTCTTTTCATGGGATAGCTGACGCTCATCGATCGAGTCAGGTTTCCCCAGCCTACAGCGTTTAGACTAAGTAGCTGGTTATAATTAAATTAAAAATGGATTTTAGGTTCGATCCCCCCTGCCCCCCTTGATAAGGTAGGGTTGATTCATGAATCAACCCTACCCTTGATAAGGGGGGTATCTGATAATTTTTAACGCCTACCTACTTATCCCTGAAATTCCGTCAAAACCCCATAGATTGCCCAGATAGCCATGGCGCGTAAATAATGACAAGCACGAAAAGTTCCCACCGATGTTATTGCTTCCGGGGTGCGAAATTGTAGGCCATTTTCATAAACTTGTCGCACCACCGCCTCCGTAATTTGCCATCCTTGCTTTTCCATTCCCATTTGCAGTAAAAAAGCCACCAACCCAAAATTAATTCCTACCCAAACTTCTAAGGGATGAGTTGCCTCGGGATTTTCGGGAGTACCATCAGGTTTTAACCCATTTGCCGCCCCAAATTTTCCCCCATGAAACTTGAGAAAACAAGCCTGATAAATCTTACTTAAAGCTGATTGCGTGTATTGATTTTCTACCACATCCGGTAAAGCCAATAAACGGGCATAAAATTGACCGCATAATTGGTCAGTCATCACCACATCGGAACCACTGCCACTATCTAAATTATAATATTCTCCATTCCAGAGAGTCTGATGATAAATAGCGCGAGATTGCTGTAACCAACTGGCAAAAATTGCTGTATCTTCTCCAAGAATTGCCCCAATTTTAATCGTTGCTTCTAGCGCCGCTATCCACAAACCACCACAATAGGCACTAATTCCCTGTAAACGCCAATCATCAAAGGTTTGGTCTGGCGCGCCGGAATTTTCGGGAATCCCATCATTATCAAGGTCAAAAGTTTTTAAATATTGCAAAGTCAGGACAATTGACGGCCAACATTCCCGCAGAAAATCTTCATCTTTAGCCCCCGTTAATAAATAATCCCGATAGACTAATAAAACAAAATCACTGCCTAAATCTTTCCAGAGATTACAATCTTGATAACTGGTGTAATTGCTCTTTTGCCAAGGGTGTTCATTGGGCGCACCTAAATCGTGGGGAGTGGCATTTTTGGCCTTACGAATGGCACTAGCTTGGTTATATCCAATAATCCGAGGAGTATCGTCACTGCTGGGAATTGCCCTCGCAAAAGCTTCCATGACGGCCTTTTCTAAGCGCGGCCATAACATCAATAACCCAAAGGAACCATAGAGACGCACATCCAGACTTTCATACCAACGATAATCAATACATTCTAACACTCCGAATTGACCAATCGGATCCCGTTCCGTGGCTGCCGTCCAGAGAGTGCCGCCGTCCGTTAACAGGTATAATTCGTTAAATAAAGCCATTTTAAACCAATCGGCCAGATCGGTGCGTTCTAGGATCGGTTTTTGCCAGTTAATAATATTTTCTCGCCATGTATCGCCGTGTTTTAAGGCTGTGCGTACCATCGCCCAAGCATTTTGACCATTGCGACCGAAAAAGTCCGTATAACGACGATAATAGTTAATTCCTTGAGCAAATTCGGTGACTGGTAAATCCCAAGCTAAAATAAAAGGAATTTTGCGAGTTTTCCCCGGACGAATGGTAAAACGAATCGCCATGGCCGTGGCCGTTTCTTCCCCTTTTTGGGCGGGGGTTTCGTCCTCAATATCCGGTAAAGAGCCATTCATGGCGAAATAGTCCCAAACTTCGCCCCCATCGCCCGCAGGGTTCCATTTACCCAGATAAAATACCTCTAGACTCGGATTAGTAATACTGGCAATCGCCATCTGTCCATCCCCTTCTCCGGGGTTTTCGTAATCCCGACGCATCAGACAGCCAACGCGGAAATTATCGACAATCCATTGATTATAATTACCCTCACTTTCCCCCCATTTTGATTGATATTCATAGACGGGACTACCATCATCTCTCACCTTAACCACTGGGGATTTAATTGCGTTAGTAAACCAACCGATTGTATTTTGCCAAGTCAGCATAATACTAATAGTAATTGGTTTATCGGTGGGATTATGAGCCGTCCATTCAAATAGGGCAATAGGATAACTACTTTCTTGATAATTATGCGCCCAAACCGGTGAGAATTGTTCGCAAATTAATTGAGTCTGAAAAACATCTTTGTACTCGTACCAACTGCGGGGATAAAGGGCCGAATATGTTCCCTTTTCGGCTGGATACCACGACCAGCGCGATAATGTTCCATCCGTCGGGCTTTCCGTCGCCATAGCGTAGGCTTGGGCGCTTCCGTCTTCTGTTTGTTCAAAAATGCTAAATTGACAGGCGGCAAGGCTATTAAAACTGTGTTCACCGCCGTCCAGATGCCAGAGGTTAAAGTCACCTTTGGGGGAACGTCCGATGCAACCGGCCCCAAATCCCCCCAGAGGCATCCCATGCCAAGGACCATCATCTAAATTGCTGGCATAGCGGACGCTGTAGGGTTTTTCCCAACCTTTGCCTAGAGGACGTTTCCAAGCAGCGGCGGGAATTTCTGGAAGGGAGACGAGATTAAGCATAGATGTTTTTAAGTGGGGTGTGGGGTGTGGGGTGTGGGGAAGTGGGGAAGTGGGGAAGTGGGGAAGTGGGGAAGTGGGGTGTGGGGTGTGGGGTGTGGGGTGTGGGGTGTGGGGAGAATAAATAAATAAAAATAAACTCCTGACTCGGAGAATACGGACTCCACCAAGAAACTTTTTTAGTAAACCCTAATTATTCGCTAAAGAGATAATTGCTGCGATCGCTAACCGTCCAATCTTGATTTTCTCCACCGATAATTAAACGTTTAATATCGACAAAATCCTTACTTAATTGGGTCAAGGCATTGATTAAAATATCTAAAGCAATAAGATCGCTAGTACCAAGGTCAAACCAACAACGTCCCCAAGTACCTAAGTATTCAAAATCGGTCATATTGTGCATCGGTGACATAAAGGCATTTTCGGCCATATCTGGATCGTATTCCATATAACTAATATCGACTCCCACCTCCTGTACCTGTAGGTTTTCGGCATTGAAAGCCCCTAATTTACCCAAATAAAACCAAGAGGCAAAAACTTCTTCTACATACTGCTGTTCCATATTCGAGGGAACTGTCGAAAATTCCAGCCAAAACCAGACATCAAAAGGATTAAATTCGCGAAATTGTACTTCCATATTTTTTAGAGGAGACAGGAGTAGGGAGTAGTCACTGATTACTGATTACTGATTACTGATCACTGATAACTTCCCCACCGATAACTGATTACTGATTACTATGCTGTAATTTCCAGAGAAAACTAGCGAGGAGATTGGTGATAATATGAGCGAGGATCGGGATTAATAAATTACCGGTGATGATGACGGTATAACCGAGGGCAAAACCGACAACAGTTGCCCAGATAACATAGGGCCATTGCTGGGAACCGCTAAAATGAAGGATACCAAAAATCAGACTAGAAACGGTTAAACCAAAGATATTTAAGCCCAAAGCTGGCAAAATCACCCCGCGAAATAATAATTCTTCACTTAACCCCGGCAGCAATCCAATCCAAATTAAATCGGGCCAAGCTAAAGGTTTAATGACTAATTCTAAGTAAGCGTTAGCACTATGGCGATAACTAGACCAAAAACGATAGAGAAGCCCACTAATTCCACTAATTGCCCCCGCTAAGGCTAATCCGAACAGGAAATCGGGGAGAGTCCAGCGAATGGCGGGAATAGCGATCGCACCGAAATATTGCCAAACTTTGGCGACTACCAGCAAGATAATCGCCGTTACCGCCATAATGGTGAGGACTTGTGTGCGTGTCAGGGGATCAAATTCGGAATTAGGGGAATTAGTCACGGATTCTCGGATAAACAGCGTAAAGAGTGTAAATTAGGGCGAAGAGATGCGAGGCTAACCCCTGCCCGTTGACAAACGATCGCACCGATCGCCTCCATATACGAGTGTACCCTAATTGCTTTCACCCCTAGGGGTTCCGGGGCCACCTTCATTCTTGTACTATTTTCCTGCACAGCAATCAGTACACTTTTTTCTTGACAAAAACTTAGAACTGTGCTAGAGCCGCAGGCACTGGCGGGAACGATCAGCGCGTCCACCTCCCGGCTCCAAATAGCATCGGGACCAGGCCGCTTGACCAATTGGGGGGCGCGACTCAAACCCACCAAAACGCAGGGTAAAAAAGTATAACCGATTTCTTCGGCCGCGGCCTTGGGGGAAAGTTGCGGATCGAGGGGCAGCGGACTTAAAGCGGGGGCGTGGGCCGCTGGTATTTGGAATTGTCGCACCACCAGATGGGAAATCACCGCTTCGGCCCCGGCAAGGGGATCCACCCCCTGACCATGGCGATAATTAGCCAGGGCAATGCTATCGGGATCGTCGGGAAAACGGGCAACAATGGCGATCGCTTCCGCTCGTCCCTGCTTAATCAGTTTTTCTGCTCCCCGCAGCAAGCTGTCGGGATTGCCAATTGTTCCCCAACTGGCCCCAGAGGCTGCCTCTCGCAACTGCACATTTAAGGGGGCATCGGTGACAAGGTAATCGGTGAGATCTAAGCCTAGGGTGGCCCGGACAGCATCGGCAGCCTGAAGGTGTCTTTGCAAGAGGTCAAATTCAATGGCGCGATCGAATAGTAACCCGATGCGATTTTGATGGACGGGACTTAATCCCCAATCCCCCCGGGCAAAACGATCTAAAGCGTAACCCTCTACATAATGGGTGTTGGCTAGGGGCCAGTACAGTTGGGCGCCGTTGAGGACATTGGGATGGGTAATTAGGCGATCACAAACTTGGGCGATCGCTTTGGCCACGGGAATGCCATCCCCAGCATAACCGCCAATCGCTGCCCCGATGCCGGTGGGAATAATTAGTACGGCGGTATAGGGACGGGAATTCACGAGGCAGTGGTGACAATCGCTTCGACTTTGACTTGATTATTCTCGCTATCCACTTCTGTGATTGCCCAACGCAAGGGTTCACCGCGTTTGGCTAATTCTTTTTCGATTTCTTGCTGCAGTTGTTGCGGGGTTTCCTGTAGGTCGATTTCGGCACTAATAAAGTGAGTGGTCATAGTCATAACTCCCGTGGATCATCTCATTTAGTTTACCGCAGTGGGGAGACCACTTCGTGAGCGTTGCGGGGGGGAGTGGGGAGAAGACCGATAGCCGTAGTGTGACACCCTTAGGAATAGACCTCTTGTAAAAATCAAAAATTATCTTGGTTGGTTAGGAGTCAGCAGCCAGTAGCCAGGAGAATTAAGAAGGAACAGTAATCAATTAAACAGTCTATTTGGATATTTTATGCCACTTAATCCTTATTTTTAGCGTTTTTAAACCATCAAAAATCAATTGTGCCAGAGATTTAAGCATTAGCTTCAAAATAGTTAAGAATTATTCTCAACTATTAAAAAATATTGTTGATACTAGACTTGGTTAAAAAAAAGCCCTAGACTGAATGGTTGACAAGAAAATTAGTCTAGAGCCTGATTAAACCAAAGAAGCGATGCCAGTCGCTCCTTTAGCAGTGCATAGTTGAGGCTAAGTGATTACTAGAATCATTTAGCGCCAGCTTTGTCTATGTCTAAATTCTAGTCTTGACGTTATTGAGCGTCAACTTGAGTCTAAAAATCCTTTGATGGTTGGACACAGGTATTCTCTGGACTTTTTTGATCAAAGTTCGACTTAATTGAGATAATTTCTCATTTACTCTTTCCAAATCGTCAAGGAGAAGCAGATGTTATCTGATCCCACAGAATCCGAAAAAATAGATTTCCCCAAAACCCTAGATATCGCCACCGTTTGCGTTTATGGGCTAGGAATCCTCTCGGCGGGCTTATTTTTATTCCTGCCCTTCGTCAATCTCCTGCATCCGAGTCCGTGGCAGCGATGGTTAGGCACAATTCACGGTTTTGGCTCTTTATTAGCCCTAGTCGTCATTGTTTACGCAGGCCACCTCGCTTTTCCCCTGTTAAGAGGTTCTAGCAAACTCTTGCGGCAAATGCGAACCCTCACCTTCTGGGCTACCGTCCTCGCTTTTTTAGCGATCGCCACTGGTAATTTAGCCTATATGCGCTATCGAGCCGGTTCAGAATTTGGCGGCGCGCGCGCTTGGTTAAAAGAAAATTCGCCCCTCGGTCAATACGTCCTTATGGAATACCACGAATTCAGCGTCCTGTTTACCTTGCCCCTAGGCGTGGTCTGCACTTGGATTCTCTGGAAATACGGCGACTCAATTTTGGACAAAGCTAACCGACCGGTGTTAACAGCCACTTGCATTGCTCTGATGGCAATGATGTTTTTTGCTATGGGTGGTCTCGTTAGCGGCCTCGGTGTCGCCAAAATTCAGGCTCTGTAACCCCTTATTTGCTGATTCAACTCAAAAATGACTAAAATTCAACTTTCGCTCGTTCTAGCCACTGTTTTCGGCTTACATACTGTGTCTCCTGCCCTAGCGGGTTCGATGTATAAAATCACCGACTTGGGTACACTCAGCCCCGATGGTACGGATACGAGGGCAGCCAGCATTAACAACCAAGGTCAAATCGTCGGTCGTTCCCGCACTGCCGGTAATACCGCTTCTAGTGGCTATATCTGGGAAAACGGTACGATAACGGCTTTACCCCTTACTGGCCCAGTTAATGGCGGCACCCCCGTCACTCTCCCCGGTCGCGGTGGTTTATCTCGTTCTATTAATGACGCAGGGATGATTGTCGGTGCGGGAGATGAAACCGCCGGACCCACAGACCGGGCGTTATTGTGGACTCCTAACGGTTCCGGGGGTTACGACCTCAACATTTATAACTTTGGTGGCCTGGAAAGTTATTTTATCGACATCAACAACAGCAATCAGATTGCTGGTTATCATATCTTTGAAACCAATCGAAGAAACGCTATTTTCTGGGAAGATGGTACGCGCATCAACTTACCTAGTCTTGACGGCGATCAAAATTTTGGTTTAGCCATTAATGACAATACCGAAATCGTTGGTTATGTAGACTCCGATGGTGTAGTGGACGGAACTAATGTCTACAGTGCTGCTTTTTGGGAGCAGGATGCCAATGGTAATTTTGTCCTGACTAATCTAGGAATTCCCAACGGATTCGCCCAAAGTTTTGCCCGAGATCTTAACGAAAATGGCTTAGTTATTGGTCAAGCGACTAATGGTTCAGGAGCCACTTTAACCTCTAGTGGATTCCTCTGGGATAACGGCAATTTGATTAATTTAGGCAGTCTTGGTGGTACGCGAGGCGATGCTTTAAGTATTAACGAATCTGGTCAAATTGTTGGCTTTTCTAATCTTGCTAGTGAAGTTGCCCATGCGACTCTTTGGCAAGAAGGCCAGTTATTTGATTTAAATAATTTAGTCATTAATGGTACGGGTTGGGTTTTAAATCAAGCCACGGGCATTAATGGGCGTGGCCAAATTATTGGTTTTGGCACTTTTACTAATGAATTGGGAGAAACGGAAACCCGCGCTTTTCTCCTAGAATCTGTACCCGAACCTAGCACCATTATGGGACTTTTAGCGGTGGGAATTTTGGGTTTTACACAGTTACGAACTCTTAAAAAATAGGAGCAACTCTCATGACACAACCCTATGTTGATAGCCCTTGGTACGGTAAAATCTGGGCTTTTGTACAACAATTTCCCCAAGGTTTAGCCCAAGGTGCCAAACGTTCTCCCGCTACTTCTGGCCCTGCAGCTGCGGCAATTATTAGCGCCGCAATCGGTTGTTGTTTAATGATGGTTTCTCACCATTTTTCCGATGCAGACCAGACAAAAACCGTAGAAACTCTGCTCTGGAATTTAGGGTCTTGGATTCCTGGCAGTAAAAATCCTAGCAAAATGTGGGGTAATATTGGCAGTTATACCGGCAAAGAAACTATGTTATTAATTGGCTGGTTAATCAGTTGGCCTATACTCCATTATCTCTGGAAAGATCGCAAGATTAAGGCTAAAACAATTCTCTTTTGGTTTTTCGCCCTCATTATTGCCGCCACCGCTATGTCATGGCATCCTATCTTTCCTTATTTACCCTTAACTTAAACTTATGGAGGTAACAAAATGGATGTTCAAATTAGAAAACTTTCCTCTCGTAAAATGCACAATATCGTCTGGATTTTAGTGGGAGTTTTTGGTTTATTTGCTATTACTTTTCCTCTGTCTATGTGGCGAGTCAGCAATATGGAAAAGTTTCAAGGTTCTCATGTTAAATCTTTACCAGTGGAAGGAGAAGTGAATTGCAAATCTTCACGGATTACAACTAAATAAGGGGCTGGCTTAATACTAAGCAAGACAGTTTCAGCTAAGAAGGAAAAAATGTCATATCCTGTGGAGGCAAAACATCAAATAGTTGTTGAAAAGGAGAGACAATTTCTGAATTTTTGGCTGAGACTAAAACCCCCTTTTCAGAGATTTTATCTACTCCAAGTAATCTGGTTAAGCTGTACTAAATTTAAACTGAGTATTGGAAATTTGGCTCTTCTGGTTTCTGTGTGGAAACGAGGTCTATACTGATAGTTTCTTCCGCGGCTCGACTGAGCTTCGCTGAACGTAAAAATAGCCCTAAAAGTCTTGCCCGATAAGCATTTCACGATTCCATAAGCAAAAATTATCACACAAAGAATAGGAGAGCCTTAGCCATTCTCGTACTATAATTGATACTAGGCTTTCCCCTAGAGATTATGATCGCAGTTCCCAACTACATCAGTCCCCAAGAATATCTCGCTATCGAGCGCCAGAGCCAGATCCGCCATGAATACCGACGTGGTTTGGTTTATGCGATGGCCGGCGGTACGGATAATCACGAGCGCATCGCCTTCAATTTTCTCAAAGTCATTGACGAACATTTCGGCGACTCTACAGACTGTAGGTTTCACTCGGGTAATGTCAAGGTTAACTATCAAGATCAGTTTTATTACTATCCCGATGCTTTTGTTACCTGCGATCCGCGCGATCGCCAAGATCGTTATCTGAAACGCTATCCGAAACTAATTGCGGAAGTGCTTTCCCCCAGTACGGCCGCTTTTGACAAGGGCGAAAAATTCCAAGATTATCAACAGATAGAAACTTTAGAAGAATATGTATTAATTTCCCAAGAAATCCAGCGCGTGGAATGCCGTCGCCGTAATTCTCTGGGGACATGGGAAACGACTATTTACGAGACAGGCGATCGGGTGATCCTGCCAAGTATTAACCTAGAGTTAGCCATCGCCGATCTCTACCGGGGAATAGATTAAAATGTGAACTACTCTCAAGGGAGTTGAGAGCTTGCTGCTTCCATGGGAATGGATAGACAGCATTTAGTTTACTTGTACTAACTAGCTCGGCAATTTTCCAGCCATTGTTCTAAATCCTGTAGTGACTGAAAATCTAACAAAGCTTCTCCCAAGTTTTCTAACTGTTCTAGGTCAAGACTACGGATATTGGGCAATAATTCGGGGGAAATGTCCCCTATCCGCCGATTTAATTGACGTAAAACTAGGTTAGCTTCTCCCTCTTGTCGTCCCTCTTGTCGTCCCTCTTGTCGTCCCTCTTGTAAACCTTCCGACCAGATTTCTTGATAGATAACGGATTCTTTCATGATGTCTTTCCTCAATAATCGTTGAATGATGTCTTTCTCTAATACTAACCCGGCTAGAATAGCGGTAGATGCAGCCAGATTACTTTGTTCTCGACTATCGCTGATTTGCTCGATTTCTTGGGCAATTTGCCGCAGTAAGTTTTCTTGTTTCTCCGCTTGAGCGAGTATGGCAAAGGGAAACAGTCCGGGGGCCTTTAATAGGGGTTCCGAGGGTTGTTCCCAGAGTCTAATCACTTCAAATTGATGAGAGGTTTTCCCTTGTTTATAATCATTCTGTCGGACTGTGGGGGAGTCACTTTTCCTTAGATAAATAACCACTTGATGGATAGGTTTGCTGGGATAGCGTCGATAGAGTCTGGTGGCATAATCTAGCATTCTATAGGGAATGTCTTCTTTAGGGTCGGTTTGGAACTCGATATGCAAGATTAATTCTTCCGACTCCAAAAAGATTAAAGTATCGGCTCTAATTGGCTCTAGGGATAATTCCGAGGGTTTAATTTCTGTTAATTCTAAGGGTTTACCCAGTAACCAAGTGGCTAAGTCTCTCGAATATTCAAGGGCGATAAATTTACAGGTAGAATCATACATTTTCAATTCAATTATAGGTTAAGTCTGACCTATATTTTAACAAAATTATCACCCTATCCCCAAAAATAACCAAAGGAGGGTTAAAAACCTTCCTAAAGGCCAAGATGTGCTTCAAACTATCCTAAATGGGGATTTTATGCTTGGCGCTTACGAAAAGCAGCACCTAACCTCCAAAGATGATCGCTTCAAAAATCTCGTAGCGTTCTTTGCCAATGCGAATAAAATAAATATCGCCCTCTTTCGAGGCACTAAACGCCCCAGAGTCCGCCTGACTAACATCGTAGCCGATCGCTTTCCCTTTTTCAAAGAAAATGATACGCTTGCGGCCGTCGGGTTTGGTGACAGTGACATCTGCACTACCGTTACCTCGACGAGTGACACCAAAGGGACAAGATCCCGCCGGTTTTCCGTCGCCCATAGAACAGGTAACACTACCCGTAGCATGGTAATTTGTTCCGGGTACTTTGGCATCGCTTTGGTTGTAATAATTGGAAATAAAGATTTTTAAGCGATAATTAGCTACCTCATTATTACGCGCTGAATTGCGGATCAAACCCACTTGGATCGTATAATCGCCGTCCGCTGGTAGGATTCCTTCATAAGCGTTACCTGCGTTAGACCCGATAACCATCGCCGCATCCTTGCCGGGGACTTTACCCGGTGCAAAAAGGTTGAAAGAAGCACCCCCATTATCGCTATTGAAGGCAAGGGAGATATTCTGCCCAGCATTAGCGCGAATTAGGTACTGAACGACCTGTTCTCCCTTGATTTTGCCTTGAATGGTTGTTCCAGATGTTCCTGCTTTGAATTGTACCCGTTCTTGACGAACTTCGCTTAAGGCTGGAGAAGGTAGGATAACGGGGGTGGTGATTAAGGCAGCGAGGAAAAAAGCGGAAAAGAGTTTACGCATTTTCTGGGAGATAAAAAAATAAATCGAGAAAAGATGCGGTTTTTCTGCCCCTCCCCGAATCAGTAGGGAGGAAATCGAGATTACCGACAATCTAACGGACTGGTGTGGACAAGAGACTGATAGCCTCCACCTTCTACCCGTACCCTCAGAGAGTATGAGTCAAGTACGGGGATTTTGTCAAGTCTTTTTTAGAAAAAAACTTTATTCGGGGAAGGGTATATCTAAACTCATTTGTTGTCCTTGGGTTTCCCTTTGTTTTTCGGCAGCTTTCAGGACTTCAAAGGTGAGGATAACATCGAGACGTTTTTTTTGTTCAAGGATTTCTTGTACTGTCACAATCTCAATTTTATCCACACTTTGACTCATATAACGACTGCGATAAATTCCCGCAGATTTGGCTGTTTGAACCATATCTTTGCTGGGGGGTTTCAAGGTGATAAATATACCCAGGGCTGCCCCTTGTAGTGTCATGGTTCCCTGTAGATCTCTGATGTCTCCCGATTTGATATTACCGGATTTTACTTGAAAAATAATTTTCTCCCGATTGTCTTTATCTCCCTGAAAATAGGCAATGGCATCGACTCCTTTATCTGCCCCTTTTTTGTCATTAATCACGGCCCGGTTATTACTATAGGTTAAAACCGCCCATTTCTCAAATTCTTTGCGGGTACGATCATCGGGTTTAGTGGCTAATGCTTTGGCTGATTCTAGATCTTTGGGAATACCATTTAGTTCAATTTTATCTAAAACATTTTTACCAAAGGAGTCCTCTAGTCGCTTTAACATTAAGCTAATACTCTGATAGGTTATATCAATTCCAATCCAGTTTCTCTCTAATCTCTCTGCTACAGCGATAGTCGTTCCACACCCACAATAGGCATCTAAAATTACATCTCCTTTATTGCTACTTGCTTTGATTATTCTTTCTAGCAATGCCTCCGGTTTTTGTGTGGGATAACCGAGTTTTTCGGCAGCATGAGGACTTAAAGATTGAATGTCAGTCCATAAATTGGTAATAATAGAGCCTTCTTGCTCATTAAGATATCTTTTTAACTGTGGCCGTTTTTTTGTGTTAAATTGACCATCGGAATGGCGAGGATAATATATTCTATCCTGATCGTGTAACTGTTGCATCGTTTCTTTTTGGTAACGCCAGCCTTTACTAGGATAAGGAAACCCCATCCATTCATACATCATATTTGGCCGTGGATTCGGACTAGCCATATCACTTAATCTATACATTCCTCTCCCGTCATTATCATCATGTCTATAAAATTTATCAACATAATTACTATCGTGTTCTCCGTACTGAGGATGGAAACTAGCTTGAGAAGATTTAACATAATAAAAAATTATATCGACAATATCACAAAATTTCTTTTTTGCGTCACTATGGGCCGATTGTCTTTTCCAGCTAATCTCATTTTTAAAATCACCCCCCTGAGAACAAAAAACAGTATCTAAAACTATTTTTAAATAATGACTAGCAGTAGGATCGCAGTGGAGATAAAAGCTACCGGTAGATTTTAAAACTCGATGGATTTCCACAATCCTCAGAGTCATACTCACCAGATAAGCGAGAAGACTGCCTTTACCCAAAACTTTGGTTAAACCGTCAATTAAATCGATAGTCTGACTGGTAAATTTACCCTGATAGTTGCTTTGAATTTCTTCTAAAGCTTCGTTAGCGTGATTATCCCATGTCCAGGTATCTACAAACGCTTGTGCTTGTGCTTGATCTTCCTTACCTAAGTTGTTATAAATTTGGTTGTAATTGCGTTTAGAATTAAAGGGTGGATCGATATAACAAAGATCGATCGATTCATCTTTGATATATTTCCGCAGCACTTCTAGGTTATCACCGTAGTATAGTTTATTGACCATAGAGATTAAGGGGATTGACTGCATCCTCAATTGTATTATTATTCCCCCTTAAAGAGGACGAATGCAATCGCTCCAGAGAATAATATGATTGTACTAATTACAATAAGCGCATCCTGTGCGCCCAAAATTTAATTTTCCTAAGTCTATCTAGCCTGAAAATGAGGGGGTCGCAGGCAGGCACGGATTCCCATTCTATAAATAAGTATATGTCAAGTGCTGGGATTTTGTCAAGAGGAATTATAAATCCGTTGAGTAACGCACAGAAAACGGGTTTCTCCGAGAAACCCGTTTTCTACTGATGCACTCATGCAAAAAGAAGCGCATCGTGGTCAGTGAGTTGCTCGAACTGTGTGCGCCCAAAATTTAATTTTCCTTAAGTCTATCTAGCCTGAAAATGAGGGGGTCGCAGGCAGGCACGGATTCCCATTATATAAATAAGTATATGTCAAGTGCTGGGATTTTGTCAAGAGGAATTATCGTCACCGTCAAATCAATTTCGCTGCTAAGTAGGTAGGCGTTAAAAGTTATCAGACACCCCCCTTATCAAGGGGGGACTAAGGGGGGATCGGCACCCCCCTTATCAAGGGGGGCAGGGGGGATCGAACCTAAAATTCATTTTTAATTTAATTGTAACCAGCTACTTAAAATCAAAGGTTCTTTCCAATCAACTAAAACCCTTGTGTTTGGTGAGGTGGGAACCCTAACCGTAGTATGATTGAACAATGCGAAGACTCACAATGACTCGACCCGACGACTGGCACCTTCATCTCCGCGATGGTGCGGCAATGAAAGCGGTTCTACCCCATACGGTGCGTCAGTTTGCCCGTGCCATTATCATGCCGAATTTAAAGCCCCCAGTGCGCTCAGTCGCTGATGCTGCCTCCTATCGCGAGCGCATTCTGGCAGCAGTTCCAGAGGGTCAACAGTTCGAGCCACTGATGACCCTATATCTCACCGATAATACCAGTCCCGAAGAAATCGTGGCGGCGAAAGCCTCCCAGTTTGTCAAAGCGGTGAAATACTACCCGGCCGGTGCGACAACTAATTCCGACTTGGGGGTGACGGACCTTCGTCGGTGCGATGGCGTTTTGGCAGCGATGGAGCAGGTAGATATGCCGCTACTACTGCACGGAGAAGTTACCGATGGTGATATTGATGTGTTCGATCGAGAGAAAGTGTTCATTGAGAAGCACTTAATCCCACTGATAACAAGATTTCCCAAGCTGCGGGTGGTGTTTGAACACATTACCACTGCCGATGCGGTCAAGTTTGTTCTATCTGCTAACAACAATGTCGCCGCCACAATTACGCCCCAACATTTATTATTTAGCCGAAACATTCTCTTTACTGGTGGCATTCGTCCCCATTTTTATTGCCTGCCGATTTTGAAACGAGAGGATCATCGTTTGGCACTTTTGCAAGCGGCAACATCGGGCAATCCCAAGTTTTTTCTAGGGACCGATAGCGCGCCCCATTCTCGCTACAGCAAAGAAAGTTCCTGTGGCTGTGCGGGTTGTTATTCAGCCCTGCACGCCCTAGAGTTGTACGCAGAAGCCTTTGAGAGCGTTGATGCGATCGATCAACTAGAAGGGTTCGCCAGCTTCCACGGTCCAGATTTTTATCAACTCCCCCGAAATACCAAACAAATCACCTTAACCAAAACCCCTTGGCGCATTCCCGATGAATTGCCATTTCCCGAATCCGGACTGGTGCCGTTACGAGCGGGTGAAGAGATAACCTGGCAGTTGGGGGAATAAAAACCGCCAGTTTTAGCTTGCATATAATGTTTGTGGCTTTTATGCTCCCGTCTTATTTTGGTAATAGTCGCGGGTTCCCTTGGCATCTAGGGCCTCACCGAGACGAGCAATGGCCTGGGCGTAGGCGGCGTTACGCAGAGATATATCGAACTCCTGGGCGAAAGACCAGACTTTTTCCGCTTCTGTCACCATTCTTTCTTTTAAGCGCTCATTGATCTCGTTTAATTGCCAATAAAGACCGCTGCGATTTTGCACCCATTCAAAATAACTCACCGTTACCCCACCGGCGTTAACCAAAATATCGGGGAAAACGAGAATCCCTTTTGAGTCTAAAATGCGATCGGCTTCTGAGGTAGTCGGACCGTTGGCCACTTCAAAGATATATTTTGCCCGCACGCGATCAGCATTTTCGGCGGTAATTTGGTTTTCTAGGGCAGCCGGAATCAAAACATCCACATCTAGGGCTAACAATTCTTCATTAGTAATCGCCTCGTGTTCCACGATATTACACACAGTACCCTCACAGTAAATAGCAGTAATTCCGCGATGTTCCTGTTTATACTCACGAATGCTGGCAATATCTAGTCCTTTTTCCCGATAAATGCCGCCCTGGGAATCACTTACCGCCACCACTTGATAACCAGCTTTGGCGAGGAGATCCGCCACTATAGCCCCGGCGTTACCGAATCCCTGGACGGCCACGGTAGTATTAGCGGGTTTTTTGTCTAATTTCGGCAAAAGAGAGTTAATAACATGAAAAGCCCCCGTTCCTGTCGCCGTATCGCGGCCACGACTGCCTCCCATGGTTAAAGGTTTCCCCGTCACCACCGCTGGACTAATTTTACGCTGAATGATGCTGTACTGGTCCATCATCCAACCCATGATCATCTCGTTGGTATAGACATCGGGGGCAAGAATATCGACATCGGGACCGATAAAGTCGGCTATACCCTCGATATAGCCCCGGCTAAGGCGTTCTAACTCGGCTTTTGACAATTCTTTCGGATTGAGGGTAATGCCGCCCTTAGCCCCACCAAAGGGCAAATCCAGCAGGGCGCATTTAAAGGTCATCCAAAAGGCTAGGGACTGCACCTCATCGATGTTGACGTTGGGATGATAGCGCACCCCTCCTTTGCCGGGGCCGCGGGTGTCATCGTAGCGGACGCGGTAGCCTTGGAAGATTCTCAGAGTGCCGTTGTCCATACGGACGGGTATGGAGACGCTGAGACTAGCTTTGGGATATTTTAACCGCTCGATCGCATCATCGGAAATGGAGACATACTTAAGGGCGCGTTCTAGGCGACTGCTGGCATCGGTAAAGAGTGATTTCGACATGATTTTTTTCCCCCTATCTATCCCCATTAGAACATGAAAAAACAGTATATTTCGCTACAGTTTATTTTTCTTAATTAACCATAGACAGGAATTGCCGACAAGTATTCTCAAACAAGGTTACTTGAGAGATTTTCCAGTACATCAGACCTCCTGCAAAAGTCCTATTCAGCTACTTGATGATAGCCTAAAGCAAGTTCATAGTTGTAAATGCCAGCGATTAAATTAAATCTCAGACCAAAACGCCGTCTCCGATTCCTATATCTTGATGATAAAATTCTAAATAT